>DATBLK010000291.1:0-3291 GCA_036555405.1 Anaeromyxobacteraceae bacterium | reverse complement strand
CAACGCTCCGGGGAGCTGGAGCCACTACGCCCGCCAGATCGAGGAGGCGGGCGCCGACGCCTTGGAGGTGAACCTCTACGCCGTCCAGGCCGACCCCCGGATCTCGGCCACCGAGGTGGAGGCGCGCTGGCAGGAGGTCATCGTCGCCATCCGCGAGACGGTGAAGATCCCGGTGGCGGTGAAGCTCTCCCCGTACTTCACCGCGCTGGCGAACGCGGTGGCGCGCTGGGACGGCCTGGGGGTCAACGCCTTCGTGCTCTTCAACCGCTTCCTCCAGCCCGACATCTCCATCGAGCGGCTCTCCCTGAAGAACGACATGTCGCTCTCGCAGCCGGGGGAGATGCTCCTCCCGCTCCGCTGGATCGCCATCCTCTTCGGCCGGGTGAAGGCGGACCTGGCGGCCTCGACGGGCGTCCACGACGCCGCCGGGGTGGTGAAGATGGTCCTCGCCGGCGCCACCGTGGTGCAGGTGGCAGCGGCGCTGGTGCGGAACGGCATCCCCTACCTCGAGAAGATGCGCGACGGGCTCGCCGACTGGATGGACAAGCGCGGCTACGCCGGGCTGGAGGATGTCCGCGGCACGCTCTCGCAGCGCGTGATCCGCGACCCGGGCGCCTTCGAGCGGGCGCAGTACGTCCACCTCATCCTCTCCCAGAACGCCTGACTCCCCCCCCCCGGGACCTCCGCGAGGGGCGACCAGGTGACGCGCCCCCGGATCGAGGCTTGCGCCCGGCCGGCGGCCGGATTAGACAGCGTCTAAACGCGGACCGCGACCGAATGCCCCGGCGACCCGTGGCCTGGCCCGCGCCAACATCGCGCCCCGCGCACCCGCCGAGAGGCCGGCGCCGCGAGACGAGAAACCAGGAGACCCAGATGCCGACCATCAAGGGGACGAAGACCCACAGGAACCTGAAGGACGCCTTCGCCGGCGAGTCGCAGGCCAACCGCCGCTACCTCTACTTCGCCAAGGTGGCCGACACCGAGGGCTACCCGGAGGTGGCCGGGAACTTCCGCGACACCGCCGAGGGCGAGACCGGCCACGCCCACGGCCACCTCGACTTCCTGAAGGAGGTGGGCGACCCGGCCACCGACCTCCCCATCGGCGACACCGCCCTGAACCTCAAGGCCGCCATCGCCGGCGAGACCCACGAGTACACGGACATGTACCCGGGGATGGCGAAGACGGCGCGCGAGGAAGGCCTCACCCAGGTGGCGAACTGGTTCGAGACCCTCGCCAAGGCGGAGAAGTCGCACGCCGGGCGCTTCCAGAAGATGCTCGACAGCATCAAGTAGGAAGGCGGGGACCGGCCCGGTGCCTCGCGGGGCGCCGGGCCCTTCGCCTTCCGGGGGACGCCGTGGCCGAAAAGCCCATCTCCTTCCTGCCCACGCCCGGGCTCAGCTACGACCCGTCGGACCCCGGGTACTGGGACGAGGCGGCGCTGGCCGGCGAGGTGCGCCGCGCCTTCGAGATCTGTCACGGCTGCCGGCTGTGCTTCAAGTACTGCGACGCCTTCCCGACGCTCTTCTCGTTCATCGACGAGCGCCACGAGGGCGACGTCGGGCGGCTCGCCCCGGAGGAGACGCAGCGGGTGATGGACCTCTGCTTCCAGTGCAAGCTCTGCGAGGTCCAGTGCCCCTACACCCCTCGCGACAAGCACGAGTTCCAGCTCGACTTTCCCCGGCTCGTCCACCGCTGGGACGCGGTCCGGCTCCGGAAGCACGGCCGCTCGCTGCGCGACCGCATGCTCGGCGACCCCGACGGCGCGGCGCGGATGGCGCGCGCTTCGCTCGGGCTCGCCAACGCCGCCAACCGCTCCCGGCCGCTGCGGGTGCTCATGGAGAAGGCGGTGGGCATCCACCGCGACAAGCTCCTGCCCGACTTCGCCTCCGAGCCCTTCGACGCCTGGGCCGAGGCGAACGGCCTGGTGCAGGCCGCGCCGGGCGGGGAGGCGGTCCTGTTCCAGACCTGCTTCGTGCAGCACAACGAGCCGGGCATCGGGCGCGACGTCGTCGAGGTGCTGCGCGCCAACCAGGTCGACGTCCGGGTGGCCAGGGGGCTCGCCTGCTGCGGGATGCCGGCCTGGGAGCACGGAGACCTGGCCGCGCTCCGGCGCCAGGCGGGCCGGGACCTCGACCTCCTCCTCCCCTTCGTGGAGCAGGGGGCCCGGGTACTGGCCGTGAACCCCACCTGCGCCATGATGATGCGGCGGGAGTGGCCGCACCTCCTCGAGGGCCGGGACCGCGCTCGCGCCGAGCGGCTGGCGCCGGCGGTGATGGACCCCTCCGAGTTCCTCTGGTCGCTGCGGGAGGAGCCGCGCTTCAACACCGCCTTCCGGAGCTCGCCGGGGCGGGTCGCCTACCACGCCCCGTGCCACCTGCGCGCCCAGGCGGTGGGCTTCAAGGGGCGCGACCTCCTCCGGAAGATCCCCGGCGCCACCGTCGCCGCGACGGTGATGGAGTGCTGCGGCCACGACGGGACCTTCGCGATGACGGTGCAGGGCTTCGAGCCGAGCGCCCGCATCGGCAAGAAGGCCTTCGACGGCATGCGGGCCGGCGAGGCCGACGTCTGGGCCAGCGACTGCCCCCTCGCGGCGCTCCAGTTCGCGCAGCACGCCGGCCGCAGGCCGCTCCACCCCATGACCATCCTGGCCCGCGCCTACCGCGGCGACCGCTTCGAGCCCGGGGAGGGACGATGACCAAGGTGGAGCGCAGCGAGATCCTCGACCTGGCCGCCTACGACCGCGAGCGCGACCGGCTCCACGCCGCGGCGATGGAGGCGAAGGAGGCGCGCCGCGTCGAGGTGGGCCCCTGGCTCACCTTCCTCTTCGAGTCCCGCGAGACGGTCCGCGACCAGATCCAGGAGATGATCCGGGCCGAGCGCCTCTACCGCGAGGCCGAGATCGCCCACGAGGTCGAGACCTACAACGAGCTCCTGGGGGGGCCGGGCGAGCTCGGCTGCTCGCTCCTCATCGGCATCCCCGATCCGGCGGAGCGGGACGCGAAGCTGCGGCGCTGGCTCCCCCTCGTCGACCACCTCTACGTGCGCACCGCCTCGGGGCGCACCGTGCGCCCGACCTACGACCGGCGCCAGGTGGGCGAGGAGCGGCTCTCGTCGGTGCAGTACCTCAAGTTCGCCCTGGGGAACGACGCCCCGGTGGCGGTGGGCTGCGACCTCCCCGACCTCAGGGCGGAAACGCCGCTCGGGCCGGCGCAGCGGGAGGCGCTGGCGCGCGACCTCGGCGGCTGACGAAATAGGCCGCCGGCTCCTCCGTAGGGCGGCGCATCGACGGA
>DATBLK010000289.1:0-7697 GCA_036555405.1 Anaeromyxobacteraceae bacterium | reverse complement strand
CTACCTGGTCGCGGCCGCGGTCCTCCTCCTCGGCGTCCGGGTCCTGGTCTCGGGGTACGGCCTGCCCGCCAAGTTCCTGCCCTGGACGACGTTCCTCGCCGCGCTGGGCCTCCTGCCGATGCTGGTCCTCTCCTGGTTCTTCGACGTCGTCCCCGACCCCGGGGCGCGCGCGAGCCGGATCGCGCCCGCGCCCCACAGGCCCGAGCCGCCGGCCGGCGCCGCCCCGGCGTCGCAGGCCGCCGAGGAGGTCTCCGCGGTCTCGGTCCGCGGCGACCTCACCGCTCTCCTCGAGGCGCTGGCCCGGGCGCCGGCGGCGGCGACGGGAGAGGCCTGGGCGCACCCCCTGCTCCCCGGCGACCGGATCGACCGCTTCAGCATCGTGCGCGAGCTGGGGAGGGGCGGCTTCGGCGCGGTCTACGAGGCGCACGATCAGATCCTGGAACGGCGGGTGGCCCTGAAGACGCTGCGCCCGGGCCGGAGCCGCGACGAGGGGGCGACCGAGGAGCTGCGGCGCGAGGCCCGGGCGGCCGCCCGGCTCTCCCACCCCGGGATCGTCACGCTCTACGAGGCCTGCACCTGCCACCTCGGGCCGTTCCTGGTCATGGAGCTGCTGCGGGGCGAGACGCTCGCCGAGCGGCTCCTGCGCGGGCCGCTCGACCCGCGCGAGGCGGTGGAGATCGCGCTCCAGGCGGCCCGGGCGCTGGCCCACATCCACACCCAGGGGCTCGTCCACCGCGACCTCAAGCCCGGCAACCTCTTCCTGGGGGACGACGCCCGGGTGAGGCTCCTCGACCTGGGCCTCGCCCACCTCCTCGGCCGCGGCTCGGTGCCCGGGGGGACGCCCGGGTACGTGGCACCCGAGCAGTGGCGCGGCGAGGCCGTGGACGGACGCGCCGACGTCTTCTCGCTGGGGGCGGTGCTCTTCGAGATGCTGACGGGCCGGCGCCCGTTCGAGGACCGCGACGAGCGGAGCGCGACCCCGCCGCCGGCGCCGGTCCTCGACGGCGTGGCTCCCCGGCGCCTCCGCGCCCTCGTTTCCTCCTGCCTCCACCGCGAGCCGGCGGCGCGGCCCGCCGCCGCGCCGGCCGCAGCCGCGCTCGCCGAGATCCAGCGCCAGCTGGACCGGCCGCGTGCCCTGCGCCGGACCGCGGCGCTGGCCGCGCTCGGCGGCCTGCTGGGGGCCGGCATCACCGGCCTCGTCGCCTGGCGCTTCCTGCCGCGCTGACGCCGGAGCGGCGCGGCCGAGGGGTGGTCACATGCTCTTCCTTCCCTCCGCCGGGACGAAGTCGCGCTTCCCGCGCGGATAGGACACGAGCAGGATGCACTCGCCGCTGGCGGACGCGCAGCCGTCGCCGTGCACCCGCTTCCCAGGCTGGTGCCAGTGGCTCCCCGCCGGCAGGGCCGCGGAGTCCGTCTCGCCCTCGTAGGTGTGCTTCCACTCCCCCTGGACCACCACCGCGTCGTACGCGAAGGTGTGCGAGTGCCGCGGGAACTGGGTGCCGGCCTTCACCCTGAGCAGGAACCCGACCGGCGCCCGGCCCGGGTCGCCCCAGAGGATCGCGATCTGCGGTCCGTCCGGTGCCTTCGGATCGAGCGGCTGCCAGGCGGTGTCCGCCGCCGGCACGACCTTCAGCGCCGACATCTTGCCGCCTCCCGCCTTCTTCGCGTCCGCGGCTCCCGCCGTCCCGGCGGTCCCGAGCAGCGCCGCCCCGGCGAGCGCGAGCGCCGCGGTCCCGACCTTCCTCGTCCTCATGCCGATCTCCTTCGTCCTCGCGTGGTTGCGAGCCCCGTCGCCTCGCGTTCCCCCGTGGCCGCCGAGGGAGGCCCGGCGCGGGGCGTGGTGCGATGGATGCGCAGGCGGTTCGACGGATGCACGAAACGGCCGTTGATGCCCTCCCCGGGCCGCGGGCCGCGCCATCCTGGCGCACCTCCAGAAGGGTTCCCAACGCGGGACGGGCGCTGCCTCATCCTCGACACGGAGACTCGCGCCGACTAGCACAGCGTCACGCCCGTCGACTGCCGGGAGAGAGCCATGGGGAACGAGAAGAGGACCGAAGAGGTGATCGAGAGCGTCACCGAGAAGGTGGAGGGAATCGGGAGGGCCATCGCCTCCGAGGCGAAGGAGGTCGCCAGGGAGGTCAAGGCCGAGGTCGCCAGGGCCCGGGAGGTCGTGACCGCGAGGGCCGCCGAGGTCCAGAAGGCGGTCGGGGCGCGCGCCAAGGCGGTGAAGAAGGCGGTGCGCCGGCAGGTGACCGTCGCCCGGGCCAAGGCGCGAAGGACCGCCCGCCGCGCCGGGAAGGCGGTGACCGCGGCCCGCGCCGCCGCCGGCAAGGCGATCGCGCCGAAGCGGCCCGCCGGGAAGGCGCGCAAGGGCGCGCGCCCGGCGAGGCGCGGGGGGCGGTAGGCGACCCCGCGCCGGGGCCGCCGACCGCGCCGCCGAGCTACTGCACCGTGAAGGTGATGTCGGCGGGCGCGCTGCCGACGCTGAAGAAGATCCCGGTCACGTTGGAGCCGGTGATGTTGTTCGGCAACTGCAGCCCGCCCGAGAGCGAGTATCCCCCGCTGAAGCCGATGAGGCTCCCGGTGTAGGTGCCGGGCAGCAGGGGCATGCCGGTGAGCAGGCTCTCCACCGCGAACTGGCGGTCGGTCCCGACGTAGAGGGCGAAGTCGGCGCTGGCGGTCTCGGCGAAGGTCACCTGGTACACCGGGGCGTAGGCGGGGCTGCCGGCCGCCGCGCCGCCGTCCGACCAGCTCGCGGTGAGGCCGGCCGCCGCGACCGTGGCCCCGTCCGTCGGGCTCACCCAGGCGAGGTCGCCGACCGCGAAGGCCGTGCCCGAGCCGTCGATGCTGCCGTTCCCGTCGGCGTCGACGGTGAGGGTGTAGGACCTGCCGGCCAGGACGGCGGGGCTTCCGCCGAAGAGGTAGTAGGCGCCGCCGCCGCCCTCGGTGAGCAGGCCGGGCGTCCCGGTTCCATCCGAGAGGTAGATCTTGGCGCCCGTCGCCGGCACCGGGCTCTCCAGCGTGCCGTCGGGCCCCGGAAGGCCCTGCTGCAGGGTGACGATCACGCTGCCGGGAGATCCGCCCGACCCGGTGGAGAGGATGGCGGTGGCGTCGTAGAGCAGGTTCTTCACCACGCCCACCCGGATGACCAGCGGGTCGTTCGACGCGCCGGGCACCCGCGTCGGCGGGCTCACGGCGCCGGCGCCGCTGCAGGGCCTCTTCACCAGCCCCACCAGCTCCTCCTCGACCTTCCCGAACTCGATGTACTTCGCTCCCGGCATCCCGGTGAGGGAGCCATCCACGTCGATGCCGGTCTGGTAGGCCGTGAACGTCGAGCTCCCGCTGCCGATGGCCCCCACGACCTTGGCGCTGCCGCTGAGGTCGGTGTACGCGGTGGTCCCGGGCGTCGCCTCGACGCGGGCGTTGGGGAGAGGCTTCCCGTCCACCGCGCTGACCACGCTGACGTAGATGTCGGCGCAGTCGGTGCCCTGCGGCGCGCCGCCGTACCAGGAGAAGTGGCGGATGGCCGCCGCCAGCACCGGGCTCGTCCCGTCCACGCTCGAGGTCTGCACCGTTCCCTCGACGAAGTCCTCCCACTTTCCGGTGGCGGGGTCGTACGCGTAGCAGTGGATCTTCGTGCCCGCGGGGTAGCTCGAGCGGAGCGGCGGCGGGATGGGCAGCTCCACCGTGGCGCTGGCGGCCGCCTTGAGGTTCACCCGGTTCCCGCCGGTGTCGAGCAGCGTGAACTCGGCGAAGGTGACCGGGAGCAGCACCGACGGGCTCGCCCCCCCGGCGACCAGGCTGCCGGGGAGCGCCTCCTTCTCCTTGCTCGGGTCGAGCGGCGTGATCGAGACCGCGACGCTGGCGCTGGCCGTGTCGAGGGTGTTCGGCAGGAGGACCAGCGCGTACGGGCCGGCCTCGGTGCTCTGCGAGAGCGTCGCCGCGGTGGTCGGGTCGTACGCCAGGGACGCCGGCTGCCTCTTCAGGCGCACCAGGACCGCGTCCCCGGCGGTCGTCGCGTTCACCGAGGTGTAGCCGGGCGCGTACCCGGCCTTGGCGAACGAGAGGTTCACCGAACCCGCGGGGACGCCGGCGAGCGTGAACTCGCCCTTGGCATCGGTGGTGGCGCTGCCGGCGCCGCTCACCGCCACGCCGGCGAGTCGCGCGCCGGTGCCGATGTCCGTGACGATGCCGTTGACCGTGCCCGCGGGAACCTGGCCGCCGCCGCCCCCCCCGCCGCCCCCGCCGCCACCCCCGCCGGAGCAGGCGGCCAGGGCCAGACATGCCGCGCACGAGAGGAGACCTCGGACCTTCGCCGTCGTCGTCATTGCGCACCCCGCACAGGGCGTCGGGTCACCGGGAACCTCCCGATGTCACCGCGACGCCGAAGGAGAGACCGTCGATGGGGACGTCGCGGACGACCCGGCGCGAGGCCAGGTCGAGCTGGATCAGGTGGCCGTCGGTCCCGCTGGCCACCAGCCAGGCGCTGCGCCCGTCGGAGGCGAGCGCGCCGTTCGTCGGGTTGGCGTAGGGCACGCCGCCGCGCTCGAGGGCCACCGTCTCCGAGGTCCCGGTCTCGAGGTCCAGGAACGAGACGGCGTTCGAGTAGTAGTCGACGGCGAGCACGCCGCCGGACGCCAGGGACACGAGGCCCAGCGGGCCCGGCGCCGCCGTGTGGCGCAGGGCCGTTCCGGAGGCGTCGTGCTCGGTCACCGTGTCGGTCTCGAAGTTGGAGACCAGGACCCGGCCTCGCTCCGGGAGCGCCAGGAGGGCCGCCGGATCGGCGCCGGTGGGCACGTCGCCCAGGGGCTCGAGGGTGACCGCGTCGAGGCGCCTCAGGACGCCGGGCGACGAGGAGGGCTGGGGGGCCCGGAGCGCCACCCAGATCTCGCCGCCGAGCTGCGCCAGCGCCACGGGCTCGCTGGCGGGGCCCGCCGCCTCGAGGCGGACGGTGCGCTCGACGCGCCCCGCCGCGAGGTCCAGGACCGCGACCGCGGAGGACCTGAGGTGGGAGACCAGCAGGCGCCGGCCGTCCGGCGAGAGCAGGAGGCCGAACGGGCGATCGCCGGCGTACTTCGGCTGGGCCCCGCCGGGCCGGTGGCAGTCGTAGCAGGTGGTGCGCGAGAAGGCGTCCAGGTCGGCATGGGGCTGGATGAGGCTGCCGTCGGCCCGCCGGTCGGGCACGGGGGCGGTGAGCATCGTGCGGCGCAGCCGGCCGGTCGCGGTGTCGACCTCGGCGACGGCCTGCGAGCCCACCAGCGCGGCGTAAAGCGAGCTCCCGTCCGCGGAGAGGACGAGGTTGTGGGGGAGCATCCCGACGTCGATGCGCTGCTCGACCTCGCCCGTCCCCGCGTCGACGACGGCGACCGTGCTCGATCCCGCCTGGCTCACGAAGATCCGGTCGGCCGAGGGCGCCCGGGCGCAGGCGAGCGCGAGGGTCGCGGCGAGCCAGGCTGGGCAAGGTGTGCGCAACGAGGTCCCCCGCTCGAGGACCACGTCTACGGCTGGAATTGATCGAAGTCAATCCCACGCGGGCGGTCCCGGGACGGAGCCGCCCGCGGGTCTCCGGGCCCGACTCAGATCACGCAGACGGCTGCGATCGGATAGACCGTCCCCTCCCACGCCGTGAGGCAGGACAGCGCCAGCGTGCGCGTCACGCCGATGAAGTACAGCCCGGGCTGGCTGGGCGCCGTGAACGTCACCGTGGCGGTCGAGGTCACGGGAGCGAACCCTTCGAAGAAGCACCCCTGCGGGGCGAGGTGGGTGTAGCCGATCTGGAACTCGATGATGCAGGCCGGGCACGCCCCGATCACACGATGCTCGTAGCTCAGCGAGACCGTGAAGGTCGTGTTGCGGTCCACGGTCGCGTAGTTGGACGTCGTGGTGTTCACGCGCACCGAGGCCACCCACCAGAAGTCGGCGGGGATCTCGACGTGGTCGCGGAGGTTCGGCGGCTGACAGGAGCAGACGGGCTGCGCCTGGGCATCGAACCCGCTCACGACCAGGCCGGGCCCGCACGCGATGCCCGCCAGCCCGCTCGTGCCGGGAATGCCCTGCGGCCCCGTCGGCCCTTGCGGCCCGGTGGGGCCCTGGAGCCCGGTCGGCCCCTGAGGCCCCGTCGCGCCGGTGGGCCCGGTCGCGCCCAGGGCCCCCGCCGCACCCGCGTCTCCCTTGCACCCGACCAGCAGCGCAGCTCCGGCGATGAGCATCACCGTCAGTACCCGAGTCATCTGTCCCCTCCTCGCCGGCATCGCCCCGGTCCATCTCGGGACCCGGCATCGCTGGGCGACGACTCGCCTCCCAGCGCGGCTGGAAGGGATCTTCTCAAGCCGGACGGAAAGCGGATCGACGCGGCCCCCCGATGCAGGAGACGCTCGGCGCAGGGTGCCGTCAACGACCTTCAGTCGATCCGGCGTGCGGCCAACCGACGCGCGGACGGATCTTCGCAACGAGCCGGCTCCGCTCGTGGTCGAGGCCCCGCCTTCGTCGCACCCGATGGGGCGGTGACGCCGTGCGGCTCGGTCCCTCGCCGCAACGACACGTCGCGGGGCGCGCCGCGACCCGCGGCGCGGCGCTCGTCTTTCACGGGTCGCCCCGGGGCACGGGCCCGCCCCGGGCGCTAAGCTGCACTGTGGGTGCGGGCAGCGGCCGGCGCACTGCGCGGCGGGCGCAGCGGCGGGCCGCGCCCGGCTCGAGAGGGAATGGCGCGCCGCCGTGCGGCGAGGGAGTGCTTCCATGCAAGGCAAGAATCGACCCGGCTGGATCCAGACGTCCCTGGCGATCCTGGCGCTCGCGGCCTGCGGCGACCGGGGCGCCGGGCAGGCGGCCAGCGGGGCGACGGGACCTGCCATCGCCAGCACGGCCGCCCCCGGAGAGGTCGTGGCGCTTCGCGCCGCGCCTCCCGGCGCTGCCCAGGCGATCGCCTACAGGTGGAGCCAGCTGGACGGGCCCCCCGCGAAACTGAGGGACGGCACCAGCCGGTACGCCCACTTCGTCATGCCGCCCGTGGCGGAGGACGCCGCGCTGACCTTCGAGGTGGAGATCCGGCACGGCGGCGGCGAGGTGAGCCGTGAGCGGCACGTCGTCAGGTGCGGGCGCGGCCGCCGAGGTGGGCACCACGAGCCCCCGGCAGTGGCCGACCATTTCGCGGTCTTCCTGGCGAACAAGGACCTCGCCACCCGCATGGACCTGTACTTCGCACGGCTGGACGGCAGCGCCGGGTTCCGCCTGAACGACCCGCTGGCGGCGGGTGGCGAGGTGCTCGCCTTCCGCATCTCGCCGGACCGCCGCTACGTGGCCTACCTCGCGGACCAGGACACCGACGGGGTCGCGGAGCTCTACGTCGCGCGGACGGACGGCGGCGGGGTCTCCAAGGTCTCCGGCCCGCTGACAGCGGGGGGTCAGGTCCTCTTCTTCGTGTGGGCGCCGGACAGCTCGCGCATCGCCTACGTCGCGGACCAGGTCGCGGACAACGTCTTCGAGCTGTTCACGAGCCGCCCGGACGGCGCGGACAACGTCCGCGTCTCCGGCCCGCTGGTCGCCGGGGGCGGCGTCAGCGGCTTCGCCTGGGCGCCGGACGGCTCGCGCGTCGCCTACTCGGCGGTCCAGTTCACCCTGGGGATCACGGAGCTGTTCACCAGCCGGCCGGACGGCACGGACAACGTCCGCGTCTCCGGCTCGCTGGTCGCCGGGGGCGG
>DATBLK010000283.1:0-8652 GCA_036555405.1 Anaeromyxobacteraceae bacterium | reverse complement strand
CTCTTCCGTTCGCCCTGAGCGTAGCGGCGCCGCAGGCGCCGCGGAGTCGAAGGGCCTCGACCCCGACCCCGACCGCGACGGGCCCCGCCCCCCTCACGGATAGAACACCTCCTCCCGGCACAGCCCCAGCGCCGGCGCCGTCGGGCCCGCTTGCCGCCGGTCGCGGCCCTCCAGCACCTCGCGGACCCACGCCGGCGAGCGCCGGCGCGCGCCCACCTCCACCAGGCTGCCCACCAGGTTCCGCACCATGTGCTTCACGAAGGCGGTCGCCTCGGCCACCACCTCGACGGTCCCCCGGCCCGCGCCCGTCACCTCGAGGCGCCGGAGGTCGCGCACCGCGTGCCGCGCCTCGCGGTCGGCCGCCTGGAAGGCGGCGAAGTCGTGGCGGCCGACGAGCGCCCCCGCCGCCTCCCGCATCGCCGGCGCGTCGAGCGGCCGGAACACCTGCCAGGCGTAGGCGCGGCCGATGGGGAAGCGGGTCTCGCGGTTCTCGATGCGATATCGGTAGCGCTTGCCCGCCGCGCTGCGGCGCGCGTCGAAGCCGTCGGGCTCGAGGCTCGCGGCGACGACGGCGACGTCATCGGGCAGGAGCGCGTTCATCCCCTTCACGTAGGCCGCCAGCGGCAGGGGGCCCGCCTCGGGAAAGGAGCACACTTGCCCGGTGGCGTGGACGCCGGCGTCGGTGCGGCCCGCGGCGGTGACGCGCCGAGGCCCGCCGTGGAGCTCCGCCAGGGCGCGCTCCACCTCCGCCTGGACCGACGGGCCGTTCGGCTGCACCTGCCACCCGGCGTAGCGGGTGCCGTCGTAGGCCAGCACGAGCTTCACCACCGGCACGGCGGGAAGCCTAGACCGCTGCGCTGGCCCGCGGAAGGCCGCCGCGGCGCACGTCCGCGTTGACCCCGCCGACGGGGGCGCGCTATATGCGTCCCTCGTTTCTTCACGTTTTCGTGAAGGTCCCGCCGGAGGACCATTGGCGAGCGACGAGGTCACCCTGGCGCAGCTCGCGGCTGGCGCCCCCCGCGGCGTGCGGCCCGAGAAGGCCCAGGCCGCCCTGGCCCAGGTCCCCGGCCTTCCCGCCGAGATCGAGGCGCTGGAACGGGAGCTCGCCGCCGCCACCGCGGACGCCGAATCGACGCTGCAGTCGGCGGCGCGGCACCTCGTCTCCTCCGGCGGGAAGCGCGTCCGGCCGCTGGTCTCGCTGCTCGCCTGCGGCGCCTGCGGCGGCGACCGGGCCCGGGCGGTCGCCTTCGGCGTGGCCGCCGAGCTCACCCACTCGGCGACGCTGCTGCACGACGACGTCATCGACGACGGGCCGCTCCGCCGCGGCCAGCCGGCCTCGCGCGTCATCTGGGGCAACTCGGTGTCGGTGCTGGCGGGCGACTGGCTCCTCGCCCGGTCGCTGGAGATCGTCGCCGCCCACCCGGCCGCCGCCCACGCGCTCCCGGCGCTCCTCGCCACCATGCGCCGGCTCGTCGAGGGCGAGGTCCTGCAGCTCTCGCTCCGCGGCGGCTTCCGGGCCACCGAGGACCACTACTTCGCGGTGGTGAAGGGGAAGACGGCCTCGCTCTTCGGGTGGAGCGCCGCGGCCGGCGGCTGGGCCGCGGGCGTCCAGGGCGCGGTCCCGGAGGCGCTGGCCGCCTTCGGGGAGGGCGTGGGAACCGCCTTCCAGCTCGTCGACGACGCCCTCGACTACGGCGCCGACCCGGCGCTGCTGGGGAAGCGGCTCGGCGCCGACCTCACCGAGGGGAAGGCCACCCTGCCGCTCATCCGGGCGGCGCGCGAGGACCCGCGGCTGCGCGCCCGGCTCGACCGGCTCGCCGCCGGCGGGGAGGCGGCCGAGGCCGTGGCGCCGGACGTGATCGCCGCGGTGAAGCGCACCGGGGGCGTCGAGGCGGCCCGGGCCATCGCCCGGGAGCACACCGAGCGGGCCCTGGCGGCGCTGCAGCGAGTGCCGGACGGCCTGGACCGGCGCGCGCTCGCCGAGGCGGCGTGGAGCCTGACGGAGCGGGCGTTCTAGCGGGGAGCGCGGCGGCAGCCAGCGCTCCCCCTCACCCCGGCGTGCGGGGGAGAGGGGGACTGCACGCGACCCCGACCGCTACGCCTCCTGGTACTCCGGCTTCACCCGCGGGACGAGCCCCTTCTCGGCCGCCTCGCCGAGGAAGCGCTCCACCGCCTCGCGGCCGCGCGGCCCGAGGTTGCGGGTCCACTCGTTCACGTACATGCCGACGAAGGTGTCGGCCCGCTCGCGATCCAGGCCGCGGGCGTAGCTCATGGCGTGGTCGAGCGCCTTCTCCCGGTGGTCCAGGCCGTAGGCCACGCTCTCCCGCAGCGCGCGCGAGAGCGCGCGCCGCGTGGGCTCGGGCAGGTCCCGGCGCACGGCGTTCATCCCCAGCGGCAGCGGCAGCCCGGTGCGCGCCTTCCAGCTCTTCCCCAGGTCCTCGACGACGGCCAGACCCTCCTCCTCGGCGGTGAGCTGTCCCTCGTGGATGACGAGCCCGGCCGCCACCTGGCCGCGCCTCGCCGCCCCCCCCACCTGCTTGAAGTCCATGACCACCGGCTGGTGGTCGGGGAGCCGGAGCGAGAGGGCCAGGGCCGCGCTGGTCCACTTGCCGGGGACGGCGATGCTCTTCCCGGCGAGGTCCTCGAGCCGCGAGATCCTCGAGCCCTTCGGGACCACCACCGTCGGGCCGTAGCCGTCGCCGAAGGAGGCCCCGGAGTCGAGGAGCAGGTACTTCTCGTGGAGGTAGGCGTAGGCGTGGACGCTGAGCGCGGTGACCTCGTAGCGCCCCTCCAGCGCCGCCCGGTTCAGGGTCTCGATGTCGGAGAGCTCGTGGACGAACTCGATCCCCGGAGACCCCACCGCCCCCGAGGCCAGGCCGTAGAACATGAAGGCGTCGTCGGAGTCGGGGCTGTGGGCGACGCGGACGGTGGTCGGCATGGGGCGGCCTTATATCCCTTCAACGAACGTTGAAACAAGCGCGGCGAGGGAGTAGAGATCCGCGCCGCCCCATGGCCTACCGCTCCCTCCAGGAGTTCCTCGACCGGCTCGAGCGGGCGGGGGAGCTCGTCCGCGTCCGCGAGCCCGTGGACACGGCGCTGGAGATGGCGGCGCTGGCCGACCGCGCCGCCAAGCAGGGGGGGCCGGCCCTCCTCTTCGAGCGCCCGAGCCGGGGCAAGCTCCCGGTGGCGATGAACCTCTACGGCACGCGCCGGCGCACCGCCTGGGCGCTCTCCTGCGAGGACGTCGAGGAGCACGCCGCCGAGCTGCGCGCGCTCCTCCGGACCGCGCCGCCGCAGGGGCTCTGGGAGAAGCTGAAGATGCTGCCGAAGCTCGGCAAGCTCGCCTCCCTCGCGCCCCGCCACGTGGGGAGCGGCCCGGTGCAGGAGGTCGTCGACCGCGAGCCCGACCTCGGCGACCTCCCGGCCCTCACCACCTGGCCCCACGACGGCGGGCCCTTCCTGACGCTGCCGCAGGTGATCACCCGCGACCCGGAGAGCGGCGCGCGCAACGTGGGCCTGTACCGACTCCAAGTACTGGGGCCGCGCCGGCTGGCGATGCACTGGCAGATGCACAAGACCGCGACGTCCCACTTCCGGGCCCACCGCAAGAGCGGGGAGCGGATGCCGGTCGCCATCGCGCTCGGCGGCGACCCGGCGCTCGGCTACTGCGCCTCGGCGCCGCTGCCGCCGGGGGTCGACGAGTACCTCCTCGCCGGCTTCCTGCGCCGGGAGGGGGTGCCGCTGGTCCGGGGGCAGACCGTGGACCTCGAGTACCCGGCCGAGGCCGACGTGGTCATCGAGGGCTGGGTGGACCCTTCGGCGCCCCTGGTGCGCGAGGGCCCGTTCGGCGACCACACCGGCTACTACTCGCTCGCCGACGACTACCCGGCGCTGGAGGTGACGGCGGTCCTGCGCCGGCGGGAGGCCGTCTACCCGGCCACCGTCGTGGGCCCGCCGCCCATGGAAGATCTCTGGATGGGCCACGCCAGCGAGCGGCTCTTCCTGCCCATGTTGCAGATGGTCTTCCCCGAGGTGGTGGACATGAGCTTCCCCACCGCCGGCGTCTTCCACAACCTCTGCCTCCTCTCCATCCGGAAGGACTTCCCCGGCCACGCCAGGAAGCTCATGCACGGGATGTGGGGCTCGGGACAGATGGCGAGCACCAAGACCCTGGTGGTCTTCGACGACGACGTCGACGTCCACGACCACGCGCAGTGCGCCTGGCGCGCCCTCGCCAACGTGGACGCGCGGCGGGACGTGGTGGTCGTCGACGGGCCGGTGGACGTCCTCGACCACGCCGCGCCGGCGTTCGGGCTGGGCGCCAAGGTCGGCGTCGACGCCACCCGCAAGTGGTCCGAGGAGGGCGGCCGGGAGTGGCCCGAGCCCTGCGTCCACCCGCCCGAGGTCGTCGCCCGGATGGACGCGCTCTACCAGCGGCTCGTGCCCGCGGCTCCGCCCCCGGCGCGGATGCGGCTGCCGCTCTCGCCGGCGGCGAGCTGGAGCCCGAGGAAGGGGAACGGATGAGCCCGACCCGGCAAGGCGCGGCCGCACCGGCGCCGCCGTCCCCGGCCGTCCCGCTCCCGGGCGAGGGCCGCCGCGGCCCGGCGGTGCGGGCGATGTTCGACCGCATCGCGCCCCGCTACGACCTCCTCAACCGGGTGATGACCCTGCGCGTCGACCGGCGCTGGCGCCGGCGGCTGGTGGGCGGGCTCGGCCTCCGCGGCGGCGAGCGGCTCCTCGACCTCTGCGCCGGCACGATGGACGTGGCCGCCGAGGCGCGCCTGCGGAACCCCGGGCTCACCGTCGTCGGCGCCGACTTCTCGCACCCCATGCTGGTCCGGGGCGCCCGGAAGACGGGCCTCCCCGCCGCCCAGGCCGACGCGCTGCGGCTGCCCTTCCCCGACGGCGCCTTCGACGCCGCCGCGGTGGCCTTCGGCGTGCGGAATCTCGAGTCGCTCGCCCGGGGCCTCTCGGAGGTCGCCCGCGTGCTCCGGCCGGGCGGCCGCCTCGGCGTCCTCGAGTTCTTCCGCGCGGGGTCGAGCGGCCCCCGGCTCGTCCACGGCGTCTACAACCGCGTCGCCCTCCCGGTGCTGGGACGGCTCCTGTCGCCCGACCCCGAGGCCTACCGGTACCTCGTCGCCTCCATGGAGCGCTTCGCCTCGATGCCCGAGTTCCTCGAGGCCTGCCGCGGCGCCGGCTTCGCCGGGGCGCGGGGCGAGCTCCTCTTCCCCGGCGTCTGCGGGCTGGTGGTGGCGCGGAGGGCGGCGTGAAGCTCGTCGTCGGGGTCACCGGCGCCTCGGGGGCGCCCTACGCCAAGCGGCTCCTCGACTTCCTGGCCGCCGAGGGACCCGCCCGCGGCGTCTCGGTGGACCTCGTCTTCAGCGACACCGGGCGGCAGGTCTGGAACCACGAGATCGGCGAGCCGCCCCGCTATCCCTTCCCCGTCTGGAAGCCCCGGGACTTCGCGGCGCCCTTCTCCTCCGGGAGCGCGGTCGACTACCAGGCGATGGCGGTGGTGCCGTGCTCCGCCGGCTGCATGGCCCGCATCGCCCACGGGCTCTCGGTGGACCTCATCGGCCGCGCCGCCGACGTCATGCTGAAGGAGCGGCGAAGGCTGGTGCTGTGCCTGCGGGAGACGCCCATCTCCCTCCCCCACGCCCGGGCCCTGGTCCAGGTCGTCGAGGCCGGAGCCTTCGTCATGCCGGCGGCGCCGAGCTTCTACTCCCACCCCCGCGACGTCGGCGAGGTCGTCGACACGGTGGTGGCGCGGATCCTGGACCGGCTCGGGATCCCCAACGACCTCATGCGCCGCTGGGAGGGGCTCTCGCCGCGCCCGCGCGCCGAGCCCCCGGAGGACTAGGCCATGCTCTCCCCCCTCGCCCACCGCGCCCTGGAGCGCGCCGGCCTCGGCGACCTCCGCGACAAGGTCCTCGCCGGCCAGCGGCTCTCCGAGGCCGACGCCGTGCGGCTCTTCCGCTCCCCCGACCTCGGCGCCCTCGGGGCCCTCGCCAGCCACGTCCGCGAGGCACGCCACGGCGACCTCGCCTTCTACAACAAGAACCTCCACCTGAACTTCACCAACGTCTGCGTCGCGACCTGCAAGTTCTGCTCCTTCGCCCGCCCCGACGACCGCGGCGCCTCCGAGGGCTACACGATGTCGCTCGAGGCCTCGGTGGAGCACGTGCTCCGGCGCAAGGGCAGCGGCATCACCGAGGTCCACATCGTCAACGGCCTGCACCCCGACCTCCCCTGGTCCCACTACCTCGACGTGGTGCGCCGCATCCGCGAGGCCTGGCCCGAGATCCACGTGAAGGCCTACACCGCGGTGGAGATCCACTTCTTCGCCGAGAAGTTCGGGAAGGACTACCGGGCCGTCCTGGAGGAGCTGCTCGCCGCCGGCCTCACCACGCTCCCCGGCGGCGGCGCCGAGATCTTCGCCTCCCGGGTGCGCCGGAAGATCTGCGACGACAAGGCCACCGCCGACCAGTGGCTCGAGGTCCACCGCGTCGCCCACCGGCTGGGGGTCCGGTCCAACGCCACCATGCTCTACGGCACCATCGAGACGCTGGAGGAGCGCGTCGACCACATGGCGCGGCTCCGCCGCCTCCAGGACGAGACCGGCGGCTTCCAGGTCTTCATCCCGCTCGCCTTCCACCCCGAGCACAACATGATCGGGAAGGCCTACCCCAAGCCCACCGGCTACGACGCCCTGCGCACCTACGCGGTGGCGCGCCTCTTCCTCGACAACTTCGACCACCTCAAGGCCTACTGGATCACCATCGGCGAGCGGCTGGCCCAGACCGCGCTCTCCTTCGGGGTCGACGACCTCGACGGAACGGTGCTGGAGGAGCGCATCTACCACATGGCCGGGGCCGACACCCCCCAGGCGATGAGCGAGGGGCAGCTCCACCGGCTCATCCGCAGCGCCGGCCGCGTCCCCGCCGAGCGCGACAGCCTCTACCGCGTGCTCGCGGTCCACCGCCCGGCCGAGCCCGCCCCGCCGGGCGCCCGGCCCGAGGCCCGGGCCTGAGGGCCGGGAGGTCGCCATGGCCCGCATCCGCGCCGCCGCCGTCTCGTTCCTGAACGCCCGCCCGCTCATCGCCGCGCTGGAGGGCTCGCGGCGCATCGAGCTCGTCCTGGCCGAGCCCTCGGAGTGCGCGGCCCTGCTGGAGCGGGGCGAGGTCGGGGCGGCCCTGCTCCCGGTCGGGGCGCTGGCCGGCGGCGACTACGAGATCGTCCCCGGCGTCGGCATCGGCGCCGACGGCCCGGTGCAGACCGTGATCCTCGCCGGCGAGCAATCCCCGGCCATCTGGGACGAGGTCTTCCTCGACACCGCCTCGCGGACCTCGGCGGTCCTCGCCAAGGTGATCCTGGCGGAGCGCGGAATCCACCCGAAGTTCACATCGATGCCGGCGGCCGAGGGCCTGCGGCGGGCCCGCGGCACCAGGGGCGCGCTGGTCATCGGCGACCGCGCCTTCGACGTCCAGGCGAACCACGTCCTCGACCTGGGGCGGGAGTGGACCGTTCTCACCGGGCTCCCCATGGTCTTCGCGGTCTGGGCCGGCCGGCCCGGCGTCCTGGCCCCCGAGGACGTGGCCGAGCTGGTGGGCGCGGCGCGCGAGGGGCTGGGCGTCCGCACCGAGCTGGCGCAGGCCTTCGCCCGCGAGAAGGGCGGCGACCCGGAGCGCTACCGCCGCTACCTCACCCACCGCATCCGCTACAGCCTCGGGCCCCACGAGCTCCAGGGCATGGAGACCTTCCTCTCCAGGGCGGCGGAGCGCGGCTTCCTCCCGCCGGCGCGCCTGCGCTTCGCCGACGACGTGGTCCGCAGCACCCGGACCCGCCGCCGCGTCTCGCTCGACGGCGCGCTCCAGAAGGCGGCCGACGGCGTGCGGCTCGACCCCGACGAGGCCGAGCTCCTCGACGAGAAGGCGCCGCTCCTCGACCTGGGCCTGGCCGCCGACGCCCGCCGCCGGGCGCTCCACCCCGAGGGAGTGGTCACCTACATCGTCTCGCGGAACGTGAACTACACCAACGTCTGCTCCACCGCCTGCCACTTCTGCGCCTTCTACCGGCCGCGCGGCCACAGGGAGGCCTACGTCCTCGACCGCGAGGTCCTGGCCCGGAAGATCCAGGAGACGCTCGACCTGGGCGGCATCGAGATTCTCCTCCAGGGCGGGCTCCACCCCGACCTGGGCGTGGAGTGGTACGAGGACCTCTTCCGCTGGGTGAAGCGCGACTACCCGCGCATCGCCCTCCACGCCCTGTCGCCGGAGGAGATCTGGCACATCGCCCGGACGAGCCAGATCGGCCTCGACGAGACCATCGACCGGCTCGCTGCCGCCGGGCTCGACTCCATCCCCGGCGGAGGTGCCGAGGTCCTCGACGACGAGGTCCGGCGCCGCATCGCGCCGCTGAAGTGCTCCACCGACGAGTGGCTGACGGTGATGCGCGCCGCCCACCGCAAGGGGCTCCGGAGCACCGCCACGATGATGTTCGGGGTCGGCGAGGAGAGCCGCCACCGCGTGGCCCACCTCGTCCGGCTCCGCGAGCTGCAGGACGAGACCCGGGGCTTCACGGCCTTCATCTGCTGGACCTTCCAGCCGGAGCACACCCGGCTCCAGCCCGGCGAGAACGGCGCCCACGCCTACC
>DATBLK010000225.1:0-5523 GCA_036555405.1 Anaeromyxobacteraceae bacterium | reverse complement strand
TGGCGCGCAAGGAAGGGGCGGACGCCGTCTCGCACGGCGCCACCGGCAAGGGGAACGACCAGGTGCGCTTCGAGCTCGCCGCCTACCAGCTCGAGCCCGGCATCCGCGTCATCGCGCCCTGGCGCGAGTGGGAGCTCAGGGGCCGCAAGGACCTCATCGACTACTGCCGGCGATTCCGGATCCCGGTGACCGCCACCGCCGCGAAGCCCTATTCCACCGACCGGAACCTGTTCCACTGCTCGCACGAGGGCGGGATCCTCGAGGACCCCTGGGCCGAGGCGCCGGAGCACATCTACCTCATGACCCGGAACCCGGCCCGGGCGCCCGACCGGCCGCGCTACCTCGAGATCCGCTACCAGGAAGGCAACCCGGTGGCCGTCGACGGCAAGCGGATGTCGCCGGCCAGGCTCCTGGCCCACCTCAACGCCGTGGCCGGCGAGCACGGGGTCGGCCGGCTCGACATGTGCGAGGACCGCTACGTGGGGATGAAGGTCCGCGGCGTCTACGAGACGCCGGGCGGCACCGTGCTCCACGCCGCCCACCGGGCGCTGGAGACCCTCTGCATGGACCGGGAGGTGCTCATCACCCGCGACACCGTCGTCCCCCGCTACGCCCAGCTCGTCTACAACGGCTACTGGTTCGCCCCGGAGCGGCTGGCGCTGCAGGCGCTGGTCGACGAGACGCAGGGGGACGTCGCCGGCACGGTCCGGGTCAAGCTGCACAAGGGGAGCTGCTCCGCCGTGGGCCGGAAGAGCGACCGGAGCCTCTTCGACCCCGCGCTCGCCACCTTCGAGGCCGAGGACGTCTTCAGGCAGAACGACGCCGAGGGCTTCATCAAGCTCAACGCCCTGCGGCTCCGGGTGCGGACGCAGCGCGACCGCAAGCTGGGCCGGCGACAGGCGCGCTAGGCGCGGTCGCGGAACACGGCGGTCCACCTTCCCCGCACCACCACCTCGCCGCGCTGGTTCGTGGTGGTGGTGACCACCACCACCACGTCGAGGGCCGCCTTGCGGGTCACCGCGGCGATCTCGCCCACGGTCTCGACGACGTCGCCCGGCCGGATGACGCCGAGGAGCTCGAGCTCCTGCTCGCCGTGGAGGAGGCGCGAGAGGTCGGCTCCGAACCCCGGGTCGGCGAGGGGGGTGGAGAAGGCCTCCATGGCGAAGACCGCGGCGAAGGTCGGCGGGGCGACGACCGAGCCCCAGGGCGAGCCGGCGCCCGCCCCCTCGTCGACGGTGAAGGGGTGGGGGTCGCCGCCCGGCGGTGCCCAGCTCACCCGCCCCGGGACGCCCCCGGACACGGCCAAGGCGAAGTCGCGAATGGCCTCGAGCCCCACCTCGTAGCGAAAGGGCCCGTAGCGGCGCCCGGCGAAGGCGGGGTTCACCGGCACGGGGCGCTCACCGGAAGACCGCCTCGGCGGCGGCGCCCTTCAGCACCTCCTCGCCGCGCTGGTTCCGCGCCAGGACCTCGACCTTCACGGTCTCGCCCTCGACCGCCACGCAGCGCCCCTCGAAGGTGACGACGTCGCCGGGCAGCACCGGCCGGGCGAAGCGGGCCCGCAGGCGCCGCACCCGGCCCGGGTCGCCGAAGTACGCGACGCAGGCGTCGGCGAGCCAGGCGTATGTGCACATGCCCTGGAGGATGGCGCCGGGAAGGCCCGCGGCTCTCGCGAACTCCGGGTCGACGTGGATGGGGTTGAAGTCGCCGGAGACGGCCGCGTAGTAGATGGGCCGGTAGCGGTCGCAGGTCCGGACCAGGCGGAAGACGTCGCCGGGGCGGAAGTCGGCGAGGGCCTTCACCGGGCGACCCCGGGCGCGGGGTCGGGATCCAGCGGGTCGGCGGCGGCGCGCGCCTCCCGGAGGGCGGCCTCGGCGTAGTGGTTGCGCACGAAGTCGATGAGCCGGTCGAGGTAGGCGGTGATGGGCGGGCAGAGGATGCCGGTGCCGGCGAGCAGCTCCAGCATGTTGCGCGCGTTGTAGACGGCGATCCGGTTCAGGAGCTCCACCGCGGCCCGCTGCGGCCGGGCCAGCCTGTCCAGGAGCGGGAGGGAGAGGAGCGCCTCCACCGCCCGGTGCGGGATCGAGACCGGCGGCAGGGACCGCCCGGCCCGCCGCGCGATCTCCTCGTAGACGCGGCGCACCGAGAGCGGCGCCGGGTCGACGAGGTGGACGGTCCTGCCGACGGAAGCCGGGTTCGCGGCGATGGCCGCCGCCGCCTCGACGGCGAAGTCCACCGGCACCGCGTTCAGGGGAGCGATGCCGTTCCGCGGCAGCGGCAGGGCCATCGCCAGCGGCGAGGTGACGAGGAGGATGGCGAGGCTGTAGGGACCGGCGAAGCGGTCGATCTCGCCGGTGCGGGAGTCGCCCACCACGATGGCGGGCCGGTAGATCACCGCCGGGAGATCGGCCTGGGCGGCGCGCACCAGCCGCTCGGCCTGGTACTTCGACTCCTCGTAGGGATTGGGGAAGGACTGCCCCATCTCCAGCTCGTCCTCCAGGATCACGCCCTCCCGGCTGCCGGAGACCGAGGCGGTGGAGAAGTGGTGGAGCGCTTCCAGGCGCCGGCAGGAGCGGGCCAGCTCGAGGACGCCCCGCGTCCCCTCCAGGTTCACCGCCCGGACCCGCCGCGGGTCGGCGGACAGGTCGGAGTGGGCCGCGAGGTGCCAGATCTCCGCGACCTCGCGGCGGAGTCGCTGGACCTCGTGCCCGGCGAGGCCGAGGTGCATCCGGGCCACGTCCCCCTCGAGCACCTCCGCCTCGGCGACGCCCAGGGCGGCGGCGTCGGCGCGGGCGCGCTCCGCGCTCTGCGGGCGCGCCAGGAGCGCGAGCCGCAGGCCCGGCCCGCGCTTCTCCGCCAGGTGGCGCACCAGGCGCCGGGCGATGAAGCCCGGACACCCGGTGACGAAGACCAGCCCGTCGCGCGCCACGGGACGGCTCATAGCAGCCGCGGCGCCTCGGAGGGAAGCCTGCGCCCGCCCCCGGCGCGCAGCGCCGCGAGGAGCGCCGCCGCCTTGGCGGGGAGCGCGGACTCCTCCCCGTCGTTCCGGACCACCCAGTCGGCCCGGGCCGCCTTCTCGTCCACCGGGAGCTGGGCGGCGAGCCGGGCCTCGGCCTCGGCCTCCGCCACGCCGTCGCGGGCCCGGAGCCTGGCCCGCTGCTGCTCCCGGGGCGCCCAGACGACCACCACCGCGTCGAGGTCGCGGTCCAGGCCGACCTCGTAGAGCAGGGGGACGTCGTAGAAGGCCAGGTCGCATCCGGCGGCGGCGAGCGCCGCCGTCTCCCGCCGCGTCGCCTCGCGCACCGCGGGGTGGACGATGGCCTCGAGCCGGGCCCGCGCCGCCGGGTCGGCGAAGACGCGCGCCGCCATCCGCGCCCGATCGAGCGCGCCGCCGCCGTCGAGCACCCCGGGGCCGAAGGCGCGGACCACCTCGGCGAGCGCCGGCGTCCCCGGCGCCACCGCCTCGCGGGCCAGCGCGTCGGCGTCGATCACCGGGACGCCCAGCTCGCGGAGAGCGCGGGCGAAGGTGCTCTTCCCGGTGGCGATGCCGCCCGTGAGGCCGACGCGTCGCACCGCGCCTACTGCGCGCCGGCCTTCTCGGGCGCGGGGGCCGTCTCCGGCGCCTTGAAGGAGATGGCGTCGACGACGCCCTCCTTGCCGAAGAAGACGGTGACGCCCAGGGCCCGGTAGAGCCACACCGGGCGGAAGTCGTCGGTGAAGGTCTTCAGCGCCCCCTTGCCGTAGGTGCCCTCCACCGATTCGCGGTCGAGCTGGGCCGAGGGGAAGACGGTGATCTCCGCCACCACACCGTCCTCGCGGGTGAAGAACTGCGCCTGGCGGGTGCCGCCCAGCGCCTGCTCCCCCTTGTAGACCAGGGCGGTGCGGTCCCCGAGGCGGCCCTGGGTGGAGGGCTCTCCGAAGCGGGCCACGACGTCGGCGCGGGAGCTGTGGCCCGGTGTGATCCCCTGCCAGGCCTTGGCCCGGGGCGCCGAGGGCGCGGCGGCGAGGAGCAGGCAGGCGAGGTGAATCGGGTGCATGGCGCATTATACTCACGGGCCCGTGAGCGCCACCCGGCACTTCCTCGCGGCCCTCGCCCTCGGTGCGCCGCTCGCCGCCGCGGGGGCCGACCCCATCGGCGCCGAGACCTGCAAGGCCTGTCACCCGGTCGCCTTCGAGGTCTGGCGCGAGAGCGCCCACGCCCGCGCCGAGGCGCGGCTGCCGGAGCGGAGCCGCTCCGACCCCCGCTGCACCGCGTGCCACGCGCCCGAGCCGGGGCAGGCCGGCGTCTCCTGCGAGGCCTGCCACGGGAACGGAGCCCTCTACGCCCGCGCCTACGTCATGCGCGACCGCGAGCTGGCGAGGGCGCTGGGCCTCGTCGACCCCGGCGAGCGCACCTGCCAGCGCTGCCACGACGATTCCGCACCCAGCCTCTCGCGCTTCGACTACGCGAAGAAGCTTCCGCTGGTCCGGCACGCCGAGGCGGAGCGCGAGGCGCGGCGCGCGGCCGGGCGCGCGGCCGCGACGCCGGGGGCCGCCCGTTGACCGCCGCCACCGCCGCGGTTCGCCCCACCCGCCGCGAGGACCTCGTCGAGGTCGTCTGGAGGTTCTTCAGCTCGCTCGGCCTCGTCATCCCCCTCATCTTCGCCCTGGCCCTGGCCTCGGTGGTCGGGACCTTCATCAACCCCGCCGCCGCCGGCCTGGCCGAGATCCAGCAGACCCTGGGGGGACGCTGGTGGTGGCGGCTCTACCTGGCGTTCGAGCTCTACGACGTCTTCCGGAGCTGGTGGTTCACCGCCCTCCTCGTGCTCCTGGCGCTGAGCATCGTGGCCTGCACCATCGAGCGCCTGCCGCGCATCGCCTGGGTGGTGCTGAACCCCGACCGCCGGCTCACCGACAAGGTGGCACGCGGCCTCCGCAACGTCTCCCGGCTGAAGGCCGGGGCCGACGCCGACGCCGAGTCGGCGCGGGTGGCGGCGGCCTTCCGCGCCCGCGGCTTCGCGCCCCGGGTCGTGAAGGAGGGCGAGGCCGTCTACCTCTTCGCCCAGCGGGCGCCCTGGTCCCGCTTCGGCGTCTGGATCGTGCACCTGTCGCTGCTCGTCATGCTGGGCGGAGGCATCGCCGGCCGGCTCTACGGCTTCGAGGGGACGGCCGACGTGGCTCCGGGCGGCGTCCTCGACTCGATCCTGGTCCGCACCGGCTCCGGCGAGGCCTACCGCCGCCCGCTCCCCTTCGTCGCCAGGGTGAACGACTTCGAGGTCCAGTTCTACGAGAGCGGCACCCCCAAGGTCTTCCGCTCCAACGTCTCGCTCTCCGACCGGGAAGGCCGCCCCATCCCCGGCAAGCAGAACGTGGACGTCACCGTGAACCACCCGCTCAGCGAGCAGGGGCTCACCATCTACCAGGCGAGCTACCGGGAGGATCCCACCGGCTCGCGCGCCCGGATCGCCATCGCCGACCGGACCAGCGGGCTGCGCCAGCCGCACCTCCTGGCCCGCGGCGAGGCGGTCGAGGTCGGCGGCGTGCGCT
>DATBLK010000179.1:0-4458 GCA_036555405.1 Anaeromyxobacteraceae bacterium | reverse complement strand
GGAGCACGCGGTCGAGCGCGCGGTGGTCCTGTGCCGCGCCGAGGTCCTCGACGTCGCCGACCTCCCCGACGCCGTCCGCCGCGCGGCGGGGAGCGCTCCTCCCGGCGCGCCCGGGGCCATCGCCATTCCCGTGGGCACGCCGATGGACGAGGTCGAGCGCATCGTCATCCGCGAGACCCTGCGCCAGACCCGCGGCGACAAGACGCTGGCCGCGCAGATCCTGGGCATCGCCGCGCGGACCATCTACCGCAAGCTCGAGCGGGACGAGTCGGGGCGCCTCGTCGATCCGGAAGGCGAGGCCTGAGAGCCCTCCGGGCGCGCTGCCAAATTGGCGGCGGCCTCCGCTCCGGCGGGAACCCCCCTTGCCAATTTGGCACCGGCGGGCCACCCGGAGCCCCCGTGCGCGAGTTTTCGCCGTCCGCACGGGAGCTTGCGCTCCGAACGCCCGTCCCCCCGTGGCACATCGGTTGCTAGCTCGCCGGGCGGGGACGGGCCGCCCATGCTCGACGTGTTCTTCCGGAAGTACGCCTGGATCGCCAACGCGGCGCTGGTCGCGGCGGCGGCCTGGCTCTCCGCACGGACGGTGAATACGGTGGTCGCGGCGTCGATCCGGCCCCGGCCGCAGGTGGACCTGGCGGCCTTCCCCATCTCGGCGGCGGCCCCGTCCCCGGCCCCGCTCGACGCCAACCGGCTCTATCCCCTGCTCGGGCTCACGCCGCCCCCGCCGCCCGAGGCGCCCTCCGCGTCCGCGGCTCCGCCGCCGCAGCCGCAGAACTGCTACAGCGCCCGGACGGTGCCGGCGAGGACCGGCCTGCGCCTCCTCCTCGTCGGGGCCGTCCTGGCCGACCGCCCGGAGTCCTCGCTGGCCACCATCCTCGACGTCTCCTCGCGCGACACGCGGAGCTACGGCGTCGGCGACCAGATCCTCGGCGCCACGCTCCTGGGCGTGGAGCGGATGTCCGACCCCAACGACGCCACCGGAACGGGATTCCGCATCGTGGCGGTGCTGTGCCACTCCGGCCAGAAGGAGTACGTCGACTTCGACGCCTCGAGCAGCCCGGCTCCGCCGCCGCTGAGCGGCGCGCCCGCCCCGGCGCTCGGCGCTCCCGGCGAGCCGGGCCTCGACGCCTCCGCCGTGCGCAAGGTCTCCGACACCCGCTACGAGATCCCCAAGCGCGTCGTCGACCAGAGCCTGTCGAACCTGAACCAGCTCGCCACCCAGGCCCGGATCGTGCCCAGCTTCAAGAACGGCGTCGCCAACGGCTTCAAGCTGTTCTCCATCCAGCCGGGCTCGCTCTACTCGGCCATCGGCGTCGAGAACGGCGACGTCATCCAGCGCATCAACGGATACGAGATCAACTCTCCGGACAAGGCGCTCGAGGTCTACCAGAAGCTCCGCGAGGCCCACCTCATCACCCTCGAGCTCGAGCGAAACGGGCTCGTGATCCGCAAGGACTACAACATCACCGGGCCCTGAGCCGCCGGCCCCGAGCGACCCCATGCGCCACCTCCTCGCCGCCACGTTGCTCGCCCCCGCGCTCGCCCTGGCGCAGTCGCCACCCGAGGCGCCGCAGCCCATCCCGGGCGCGCCCCCGACGCAGCCCGTCCCCGGAGCGCCCGCGCGGCGCGCGCCGCCCCGGCCCGCGAGCCCGGCGGCGCCGGGGCGGCCCGCGGCCCCCGCGGCGGGCGCACCCCGGCCCGGCGGCCGCGGCCCGGCGGCAGCCCCCGTCGCGGGACGGCCCGGCACGGCTCCGGCGCCCGGGACCCCCGCCGCCGGGGCGCCGGCGCCGCGGGCCGAGGCGACGCCCGTGGCCGACGGCCGCTGCCAGCCGCTCCAGGGCAAGTTCCTCCTCGCCTTCAACAAGGCCGACATCGTCGACGTCCTCGAGCAGGCGAGCCGCTGGACCTGCCGGAACTTCGCCTACACCGACGACGTGGCCCGCGGGAAGATCACCCTGCTCTCGAAGACGCCGGTGACCGCCGAGGAGGCCTACGGCGCCTTCCTCGCCGCGCTCACCGCCAACAACGTCGCCATCTACCCCTCGGGGCGGTACTGGAAGCTGGTCCGCATCGCCGACGCGAAGAAGACCCCCATCCCCATCGTCACCGACGGCGAGGCGCCGGCGCTGGAGCAGCCGGTGACCCGGGTGATCCGGCTGCGCCACGGCGACCCGGACCAGCTCCGCGGGCTCCTCGGGAACTACGTCTCGCCCCAGGGTGCCGACATCCAGTCGGTCCCGCCCGACCTGCTCATCGTCACCGACATCGGGCTCAACGTGCTGCGCATCGAGAAGCTGCTCGAGGCCATCGACCGGCCCGGCGGCGGCGACCTCGTCCGCTTCATCCAGGTGAAGTACGCCCCGGCGCGCGACCTCGCCGAGAAGATCAACCAGATCTTCCAGACGGGCCCGGCGGCGCCCGGCCGGCCGCCCCGGCGCCCGGTGATCGGCGGCGTCGCCGGCACCGGCCAGGCCGCCCCCGTGCCGGTGGCGCCCGGCGGCGACGCCGCCGAGATGTCCATCTCCAAGGTGCTGGCCGACGAGCGGACGAACAAGCTCGTCGTCATCGCCGACGAGAGGAGCTTCGGCCGCATCCAGGAGCTCGTCGCCCAGCTCGACGTCCCCACCGCCGGCGACGGCCAGATCCACGTGGTCTTCATGAAGCACGCCAACGCCGAGGACCTGGCCCAGACGCTCTCGGCGCTGGCGCAGGGGCAGGCGTCGACGCGGCGCCCCGGCGGCCCCGGCTCCCCGGTGCCGCAGCCGGTCCCCGGCGTGGCGCCCGGGGCCACCAGCGCCACGCTCTTCTCGGGCGAGGTGAAGATCACCGCCGACAAGGTGGCCAACGCCCTCATCGTGCTGGCGAGCGGGTCGGACTTCGCCACGGTGCAGAGGCTGGTCGAGAAGCTCGACCGCCCGCGGCGCCAGGTGTTCATCGAGGCGGTGATTCTCGAGGTCGACCTCCGCAACGACAACCAGTTCGGCGTCTCCATGCACGGCGTGCTCCCGGTCTCCACGCCCGCGGGGAAGGGCTTCATCCCCCTCGGCTCCGAGACCGGCCGCCTGAACTCGCTCGACGTCACCAGCCTGGTGAAGCTCGGCGGCTTCCTCACCGGCCTCGTCGGCCCGGTGTCGGCGGAGCTGAAGGACCTCTTCCCGGTCTCGAGCCTCTCGGTGCTGCTGCAGGCCCTCCAGACCTCCTCCGACGTGAACGTGCTCTCGACCCCGCACCTGCTCGCCTCCGACAACGAGGACGCCGAGATCGCCGTGGGCCAGAACGTCCCCTTCCAGTCGGGGTTCATGCCCCCGAGCCTCGGCGGGCTCGGCCTGGGGACGGGCGCGGCCACCACCACCGGCACCACCGCCGCCACGGTGGGCGGCCTCCTCGGCGGCACGGGAAGCCTCCTCGGCCTGGGAAGCCTCTTCGCCCCCATCCAGCGCCAGAACGTGGAGCTCCGCCTCAAGGTGAAGCCGCAGATCAACGAGGGCGAATCGGTCACGCTCCAGCTCGACGAGCAGACCGAGGAGATCGTGGACAAGGACCCGCAGCTCGGGCCCACCACCGCCAAGCGCTCGGTGAAGACGAAGGTCACCGTGAAGGACCAGACCACCATCGTCATCGGCGGCCTCATCCAGGACCGGACCGTGACCAGCGTCCACAAGACGCCCCTGCTCGGCGACGTCCCGGTCCTGGGCTGGCTCTTCCGCGACCAGACCACGACCAAGACCAAGACCAACCTCCTGCTCTTCCTCACGCCCTACATCATCCGCGACCAGGAGGACTACCGGCGCATCCTGGAGCGGAAGCGCCTGCAGCAGCGCGAGTTCGTGGAGGAGATCTACGGCCCCACGCCCGACTACAAGGTCTCGGTCGACTACGAGCGCAAGGGCGGCCCCTACTCGCGCCTGCGGCGCGACGTCGAGGTCGAGACCTTGAAGCTCGAGAACGACGGGCCCGGCGCTCCCGGCGAGGGCGCGGTGGGCCCCGGCGGGCGAATCCAGCCGCGTCCCCCGCCGCCCGCGGGGGCCAGGCCCGGCGGGCCTTCGGCGCCCCTCGTCGTCCCGCCCCCGGCGCGACCTCCTGCGGCGGCGCCGCCGCCCGGACCGCCCCCGGCCACCGCGCCGGGCGCGGTCCCGCCGCCGTCCAGCGCCGGGCCCGCTGCCGCGCCGGGCGAGCCGGCGCCCGCCCCGGTCCGCTGAGCGAGGATCGAGTGTCCCGGGATCTCTCCAGCGCCCTCGATCCGTCGGCCCGGCCGGCCGCGGCGCCGCCCCCCGGGCTCGCGGGGCGCCCCATCGGCGAGATCCTCGTCCGCGCCGAGGGGCTCGACCCGGCGCGGATCGAGGAGGCCCTCGCGGCGCAGCGCGGCGAGCACGCGGGCCTGCGGCTCGGCGAGATCCTGATCCGGCTGAAGGCGGTCGGCGAGGCGGCGGTGCTGCGCGCGCTGGCCAAAGACCCGGC
>DATBLK010000173.1:0-4062 GCA_036555405.1 Anaeromyxobacteraceae bacterium | reverse complement strand
GGCGGCATCCCGCAGCACCCCGACCCGGACGCGCCGGCCCGCGGGGCCGGCCGGCTCGGCCTCGGCCGCGGCGGGCAGGGCCGGGGCCCGCGAGGCGCAGGCTCGCACCGCCTCCAGGTCGACGTGCCGGGCGACGGCGTCGGCCAGGGCCTCCAGGGCCGCCTCCCGCTCCGGGTGCTCGGCGGCGCACACCAGGCCCAGGTGCCGGCTCGGCAGCGGCTGCCCCTCGAGCCGCGGGATCGCGCCCAGCACCGGGACGCCGACGTCGGCGGCCAGCGCCCGGCGGATCAGGTCCTCCTGCCGGCTCGTGCCGACGCGGTTCAGGACCACGCCCGCCAGCGCCAGGTCCGGGTCCAGGGCGCGGCAGCCGAGCACCAGGGCGGCGACGGTGCGGGTCACCTTGGCCGCGTTCACCACCAGCACCACGGGCGCGCCGATGAGCCGCGCCAGCTGCGCCGTGGAGTGGGTGCCCCGGGCGTCGGCGCCGTCGAACAGGCCCCGGTTGCCCTCCACCAGCACCAGGTCGGCGGTCCGGGCGGCCCGCTCCACCGCGCCGACGACGGTCGCGGGCGACATGAGCCAGGTGTCGAGGTTGCGGCCGGGGACCCCGGCCGCGGCGCCGAGCCAGGCGGCGTCGATGAAGTCGGGCCCCTTCTTGAAGGGCGCGACCCGCCGGCCGCGCCGGGTGAGGGCCCTGGTCAGGCCCGCGGCCACCAGGCTCTTGCCGGCGTCCCCGGCCAGGCCCGCGACCACGATCCTGGGGATGCCCGGGCGCGCCACGAGTCTCCCTACGCCATGTCCAGGAAGCCGCAGGGACACTCGTCCGCGCACTTCCTGCAGCCGTCACAGGTGTCGAGCTTGATCCGGTAGTACGTCCCGGGCGCCGGCTCGGCCACCTTGCCGAAGCACGAGGGCGTGCAGAACATCCAGCAGCGCTCGCACCCGAAGCAGAGGCCGCAGGACAGGCAGCGCGCGGACTCCGCCAGCACCTGTTCCTTGCCGATGCCCTGGTCGATCTCGGCGTGCGGCCGGGCGAGGCGGGTGGCCGGGTCGAGCCGGCCGCGCTCGGCCCGCGGCCTCGCCTCGTAGAAGTCGAGCTTGAGGCGGGACGGGCCGAGCGGCGGCCCCCCGGCCGGCTCCCGGGGCTGCTCGCCGCGCAGCGCGGCGTGGATGCTCTCCGCCGCCCTGCGCCCCTGGCCGACGGCGGTGGTGGCGAGCGCCAGGTTGACGTCGTCGCCGCCGGTCCAGACCTTGGCGAGGGAGGTCTTGCCCCAGCCGTCCGCCTCGAGCCAGCGGACGTCCCCCAGGGAGCCGCCCAGGGACTTGAAGTCGGGCTCCTGGCTCACCGCGGTGATCACCGTGTCGCAGTCGTGCTCCGCGAGCTCGCCGGTGGGGACGGGAGCGCGGCGGCCCGAGGCGTCGGGCTCGCCGAGCTTCATGCGCTCGACGACCAGCTTCACCAGCTTGCCCGACTCGTCGCGGACCAGCCGGGCGGGCGCCGCCAGGAACTCGATCTTCACGCCCTCTTCCACCGCGCCGACCACCTCCTCCTCGATGGCCGGCATCTCGGTGCGGGTTCGCCGGTAGAAGAGGGTCACCTCCGCGCCCAGCTTCCTGGCGACGTCGGCGGCGTCGGTGGCCAGGCGCCGCGAGACGCGGGCGGCGTCGACGGCGGTGTCGCCGCCGCCGATCACCGCCACCTTCCCGCCGATGGGGGGCGGCGTCCCCATCGCCACCTGGCGCAGGAACCCCGTGCCGGTGTAGACGCCGGGCCCGCCCTCCCCCTCCACCCGGATCTGCTTGCCCTGGTGCGCCCCGATGGCGACGAAGACGGCGTCGTGGTCCCGCTGCAGGCCGTCGAGGCCCACGTCCCTGCCCACCGCGGTGCCGCAGCGGATCTCGACGCCGAGCGCGGCGATGCGGGCCACCTCGGCCGCGAGCACCTCTCGCGGCAGCCGGTAGTCGGGGATCCCGTAGCGGAGCATGCCGCCCGCCTCCGGCAAGCTCTCGAAGACCGTCACCCGGTAGCCGCGCCGCGCCAGGTGGTAGGCGCAGGAGAGGCCGGCCGGCCCGGCGCCCACCACCGCGATCTTCTCGGCCTGGCTGCCGGGAGCGGCGGCGATGGGCAGCGGGAGCTTGCGCTCCAGGGCCCAGTCGCCGAGGAAGCGCTCCACCGAGTTGATGCCGACGGGCGAGTCCTTGTCCTTGCGGTTGCAGCCCGTCTCGCAGGGGTGGGGGCAGACGCGCCCCAGCACCGCGGGGATGGGGTTGGTCTCCGCCAGCCGTTCGAAGGCCGCGTCCAGCGCCTCGTCGATCGACTTCCCCATCTTGGTGTGCTGCGAGATGGCGTTCAGCCAGCCGCGGATGTCGTTGCCCGCGGGGCACTCCGCCAGGCAGGGCGCCTGCTTCGGAACCTGCTGCGGACGCAGCGCCGAGACGCCGCCCCCTCCTCCGCCGCGGCCGACGGCCTTGAGCGGCTTCGCCTTGTCCACCTTCTTCAGCAGGGCCATGTCCGGAGCGCTCCCGCGGGCAACGAGCTCGAGCTAGGGACCCCTGTACTCGGGGTTCAGGACGACGTAGCTGCCGCCGACGTACGAGTAGGTCGTCTTCCCGCTCTCCATCAGGGCGCGGATGGCGTCCTTGCAGGTCTGCTTGTCGCACTCGGCGCCGAACTTCTCGACCATGGCCTTGGTGAGGTCCATGGCCTTCAGGTTCTTCTTGCCGGCGTAGTCCTTCAGCACGGCGTACATCGCGTCGGCGACGGCCTCTGCGGTCGGGACTGCCATGGCTCCTCCCTACCCCCCGTTCGACTGCCGCAGGTGCGTCGAGCGCCGGAAGCTCTCGCCCGCGTGCCTGAAGTCGTCGATGTGGTACTTCGTGAACTCGATCCCGGTGAGCCTGAAGAACTTGGGCCAGCCGATGCGGTGGATCCACTCGCCCATGCGCTCGAAGGGCCGCCCGTTCGCGGCGTAGACCTCGACCAGGTTCTTCACCGCGTCCACCACCTCGGGCCAGCGCGGCGGGTTGTTCGGCAGGTAGGGGATCGCCAGCTTCGAGAACATGGGCTCGCTGCGGGCGTTCGAGACCTTGCCGCCCACCCAGATCGAGATGCCGTCGTTCTCGGCGTCGTGCATGGTCATCGACGGACACACCGTGAAGCAGTTGCCGCAGTACATGCACTGCTCCTCGATGACCTGGACCGACTGCTTGCCGTCGACCGTCGCCGGCCGGATGGCGCCGGTCGGGCAGGCGGCGACCGTGCTCGGGATCTCGCAGGTCTTGGGAAGCCGCTCGTGGTTGATCTTGGGCGGCGTCCGGTGCACGGCCAGCACGGCGATGTCGGAGCAGTGCACCGCGCCGCACATGTTCAGGCAGCAGGCGAAGGCGACCCGCACCTTGGCCGGCAGGTCCATCCGCTCGAAGTGCGGGAAGAGGGCGTCCATGAGCGACTTCACGACGCCCGAGGCGTCGGAGGCGGCCGAGTGGCAGTGCACCCAGCCCTGGGTGTGGACGATGTTGGTGATCCCGGGGCCGGTCCCGCCCACCGGGTATCCTTCCTTCTTCAGCCGGGCGCAGAGGGCCTCGACCTTGCTCCCGTCGGAGAGCAGGAACTCGACGTTGTTGCGGCTGGTGAAGCGCAGGTACCCCCCGCTGAACTCGTCGGCGATGGCGGCGAAGAGCCGCAGCGTCTCGATGCTCATCAGGCGGGGGGTCGCGGCCCGGACCGAGAAGAGCCTGGCGCCCGATTCGGCGACGTGCACCAGCACCCCCGGCTTCGGGATCTCGTGGCTCTTCCACTTCCCGTAGTTCTCCTTGATGACGGGCGGAAGGAACTTCGAGTAGTGCGGCGGCCCGATGTCGGTCCTTCTCTTCGTCGGCTCGGCGGACATGTCCTGCCCTCCCTGGTCGAGGCGCTAGCTCTTGTCGTAGTAGATGTAGGGGTTGGTCCGCGGCTGGGTCACCATCTCCGGCACCGGGTCGAGCCCGATCTGCTCGAGGAAGTTCCCGAGGCCGATGCGCTGGATGAACTCGCCGATGCGCTCGCGGTTCTTGCCGTGCTCC
>DATBLK010000156.1:0-3522 GCA_036555405.1 Anaeromyxobacteraceae bacterium | reverse complement strand
CTTGCAGGAGTTGATGCCGGCGCAGTGGACGACCTTGGAGCCCTCCTTGGGCTTGTCGGCGGCCCGGGCGGCGCCGGCGACGAAGAGGGAACAGACGGCGGCGGCGACGGCCGCGCCCTTCACGGCTTCACGGATCATGGTGGTTCCTTTCGACTGCGGTTGGTGCTGCACCTGTGCTGCGGGGGAGACGAGGTCGACCGGCGGACCGGATCACCTCGCCCTGGCGAAGAGGGAGAGCTCGACCGTGCCCTTCTCGGCCACGACCTTGGCGAGCGACTGGACGCGCGCCAGCCAGCCCTCGGTGTACCCGGGGCCGATCCGGTAGGCGTCGCGGTCGAAGCCGGCGATGGTGGCCCGGATGCGGATCGTCTTCTTCTCGCCGTACGAGCCGGGCGGGAAGAGCACGGCGGTGCCGCTCACCTTCTCCTTTCCGCCGTCGGCGCGGCCGCGCCCGCACACGGTGAAGGGGATCTCGGCGGCGAACGGGACCGGGGTCTCCGGCTTCAGCGCTCCGACCTTCACGGGGCCGAAGACCGCCTCGAGCTTGCACTGGCCCGGGTCCGACTTCTTGTTGGTGGCCCACTGCTGGAAGTGCTCGCTCTTGGTGTCGTCGGCGTCGACCTTGACGGTGGCGAGCGGCACCGAGCAGCGACCGGAGGCCGTCCCGGCCTTCTCGTCGAAGGCGACCTCGCACCCCACCGAGGAGCTGACGGCGTTGATCCGCTCGCCGAGCGCCGCGTCGAACACCGCCGAGAAGCTGCTGTTGCCGGCGTCCGGGTTGACGGTGAAGTCCTCGGCCCGGGCCGATACCGGGGCTGCGAGCAGGAGGGCCAGCGCTGCGGCGCTGCGGATCATGTGGGCGACTCCTCGGGGGCGGTGGGCGCCTGGTCGGCGACAGGACCACTGACCTCGATCGGCCTCGACCGTTACAGGGCGCGAGTGCCCGGCGGGGCCCCGGGCGCGGCGCGCCTCGGCGTGGCGAGCTCCGCCGGAGAGCTCGGCAGCCCTCTCCCCGCTGGATGCGGGTCACATGAACGAAGGACAAAGAAACAGCCCCCGGCGAGCCGGGGGCTGGATGGAGCGGGAAAAGGGATTTGAACCCTCGACCCTCGCCTTGGCAAGGCGATGCTCTACCACTGAGCTATTCCCGCGGAAAACTGGCAGTGGCGGTGGCGGGTTATAGGGGGTGGCCGACCGGGGTGTCAAGAGGTCGCCCATGACGAGAATCATCGTCACGCGGCGTGTGTCTGATATTCTCTGCCGATTCGATGCCACGCCTCTCGATCATCGTCATCACCCGCAACGAGGAACGAAACCTCCCGGGTCTCCTGGCCTCGGTCCGCGGCGTTGGCGACGAGGTGGTGGTCGTCGACTCCGGCTCGACCGACCACACCGTGGAGATGGCCCGCGCCCTGGGCGCGCGCGTGCTCCACAAGGACTGGATCGACTACGGGACGCAGCGGCTCTTCGCCGTGGCCCAGGCGACGCACGACTGGGTCCTCTCGCTCGACGCCGACGAGCGGCTCTCGCCCGAGCTCGCCCAGGCCATCCGCGCCGAGATGGCCCGGCCGGAGGCCGAGCTGCCGGCGGCCTACCGGGTCCACTTCCGGCACCGGGTCTTCGGCAGGCCGGCCCGCTTCGGCGCGATGTGGCGCGACCGGCGGATCCGGCTCTTCGACCGCCGCCGCGGGAACTACGACGGCGCCCCCATCCACGAGCGCATCCTCGTCGACGGTCCGGTCGCGCTCCTCCCCGGCCGCTGCGACCACGAGGGCTTTCGCGAACCCGCCGAGGCCGCGGAGAAGCTCCGCCGCTACGCCCTGGCCGCGGCCCGCGAGCGCTACCGGCACGGCGCCCGCTTCCGCCCCTGGCACTGGCTGCGGTGGCCCGCCGGCTTCCTGAAGCGCTGGGTCTTCCGCCTCGGCTTCCTCGACGGCCGCCTCGGGCTCCGCCTCGCCCTGCTCTACGCCGGTTACGACCTCGGGAAGGTCACCGCGCTGCGCGCCCTGGACGTGGAGATCGGCGGGCGGGGCGGGCGCGGGCGGCTCCGCGGCGCGCTCCGGGCGGTGGGGCGCTCCCTCGCCCTGGCGCTCGCCACCGCCGTCTTCCGGCCCCCGCGGCGCGGCGGACCGGTGGGACCGCTCCGCAAGATCCTCGTCGTCCGGCCGGACGAGCGGCTCGGCGACCTCCTCCTCACCACGCCGCTCCTCCGCGCCCTGCGGCGGGGCCTCCCCGGCTGCGAGCTCCACGTCCTCGTCGCCGACCGCCTGGCCCACGTCGCCGAGGGCCCCCTCGTCGACCGCGTGATCGCCTACGAGAAGCGGCTGTTCTTCAGGCGCCCCTGGCAGCTGGCGGGGCTGCTTCGCGACCTCCGCCGCCAGCGCTACGACGCCGCGATCGACGCCGGCCACTGGTTCGCCTTCTCGCTCACCGCCTCGCTCCTGACGCGCGCGGCCGGGGCGCGTGTCCAGGTTGGCCACGACCGCGGCCAGGCGGCGCTCTTCCTCTCCCACCCGGTGGCGCACGACCCGGCGTGCGAGCGCGAGGTGGCCGCCAAGCTCGAGCTCCTGGCGCCCCTCGGCGTGGCGCCGGCCGGCCCCGCCCTCGAGTCGGCCCTGGGGCGGGACGGGGCGCTCGCCGCCGCGGTGCTGGCCCGCACCGCCGCGCGCGCCCCCTTCGCGGTCCTGAACCCGGGCGCGCGGATGGCGGACCGGCGCTGGCCGGCCGCGGCCCACGCCGCGGTGGCGCGCGGCCTCCGCGTCCGGGGCCTCGACGTCCTCGTCGTCTGGGGTCCGGGCGAGGAGGAGATGGGCCGGGCGGTGGCGCTGGCGGCCGAGGCCAGGCTCGCGCCCCCCACCGGCATCGTGGCCCTGGCCTCGCTCCTGCGGCGGGCGGCCCTCTGCGTCTCCAACGACAGCGGCCCCATGCACCTGGCGGTGGCGCTGGGCACGCCCACGGTCGGGATCTTCATCGCCGGCGACGAGGCGCGCTGGGGCCACGCCCTGCCCCACTTCGCGGCGGCGCAGCCGCGCGGGGAGAAGGACTCGGCCGCGGTGCTCGCCGCCTGCGACCGCCTCCTCGCGGTCGCCCCCGCCGGCGCCGCGAGCCGCTCCGGCTGAGGGACAGCTCGCGATTCGGGATCACCTTCGGTGACCCGGATCATGATCGATTCCCGGACGCTACATCGCCGGGTCGCGTCAGACCGCCGGGTCCCCGCCCGCGCCGCCTCGCCGGTAGTGGCCCTCGACGAAGGCCAGGAAGTACTTCCCGGCCGACCACAGCGAGAACACCAGCGAGAGGTAGAGGAGCCCGGTCCCGGCGCGGTTCGAGTCGATGTCGAGGGTGAAGAAGAAGAAGTCCACCGGGTACGGGTAGTGGATCAGGAGGAAGACGATGCCGGCGAGCTGGATGGCGGTCTTGTACTTCCCCTCCTGACCGGCGGCGATGACCACCCCCTCGCTCATGGCGATGGTGCGCAGACCGGTGACCGCCAGATCGCGCGCCAGGAGCAGGATCACCACC
>DATBLK010000155.1:0-4044 GCA_036555405.1 Anaeromyxobacteraceae bacterium | reverse complement strand
CCGGAGCGGCCGTGAGCGGTCCGCACCCGGCGTCGCCCCGGCCCGCGGGCACCCTCGTCGAGGTGCGAGACGCGTCCTTCGCGTACGGCGCGCGGCCGGCCCTGGCCGGCGTCTCCCTCACCGCCTCCTCCGGCGAGCTCCTGGGCCTGCTCGGCCCGAACGGCTCGGGGAAGAGCACCCTGCTCCGCCTCGTCGCCGGCCTCCTGCGGCCCTCCGCCGGGACGGTGCGGCTCGGGGACCTCGACCCCGCCGCCGCCCCGCGCCGCGCCGTGGCCCGCCTCTGCGGGCTGGTGCCCCAGGAGGCGCAGGTCGCGTGGCCCTTCACGGTGCGCGAGGCGGTGGCGATGGGGCGCGCCCCGCACCAGGGTCTCTTCGGCCGGTCCGGACCCCTCGACCTCGGGGCGGTGGAGGGCGCGCTCGAGGCCTGCGACCTCGCCGCGCTCGCAGGACGTCGCCTCGACGAGCTGTCCGGAGGGGAGCGGCGCCGGGTCTTCATGGCTCGAGCGCTGGCGCAGGAGCCGCGCGTGCTGCTCCTCGACGAGCCCACCGCCTTCCTCGACCTGGCGCACCAGGTGGCGGCCATGCGGCTGGCGGCGGTGGCGGCGCGGGCCGGCCTCTGCGTGGTGGCGGTGCTCCACGACCTGAACCTCGCGGCGCAGGCCTGCGACCGCGTCGTCGCCCTCCGGCGCGGTGCGGTGGTGGCCGAGGGGACGCCGGCCGAGGTGCTCACCGCCGAGCGGGTGCTGGAGGTCTGGGGGGTGGAGGTGTGGCGAGGGGAGCGGCCGGGAAGCGGCGCCCCGGTGGTGCTGCCGGCGCGGATCTGATCAAGGGCTCGAGTGCAGGAAGAGCTTCAGGGCCACGGCGACGGTCCGGTCGCTCCGCTGCTGCACGCCTTGCCGGTAGGAGAGGTCGACGGCGAGCCCGCCGGTGGTGACCAGCCCCAGGCCCGCCGACCACCAGTTCCCGCCGCGGGTCTCGTCGCGGACGAAGCCGCCGCGGAGCGGGACGTTGTCGCCCACCAGGATCTCCCCGCCCACCAGCCAGGCGCCGGTGAGCTTGCGGCGCCGGTCGAAGTCCCCGCGCCAGTCCGCCACCAGGTGGAAGCGCCGCTCGTCGCCGACGGCGAGGCCCACCCCCATCCCCTGCGGGGCCTCGCCCCGGTCCGCCACCGGAACGAGGTTGTACCCGGCGACCCCCAGGCCCACCAGGCTGGAGAGCTGCCAGAACAGCCCGGCGTCGGCGGTGTAGCTCGTCCGGCGTCCGGCGGGGCCGTCGAGCTGGAGGATCTTGCCGGTGGCGCCGAGGTGGAGCCCGCCCGAAGCCGGGCTCGCCATCGCCAGGTGCCAGAGGTTTCCGGTGGAGACGCCGTCGAAGACCCGGGTGTAGGCGAAGCCGCCGGTGACGGCGGACGCCTCCGAGTCGACGACCGAGGCCTGCGCCCATTGCCACACCCGCGTCCCGCCGTCCCGGTCCACGAGGTACTGGAGCTCGACCGAGTAGCGGCGGCGCGCCGACAGCGCCGCCGGGTTCGTGAAGATGCCGTCGTTGCCGGTGGCGAGCCCGCGGTAGGCGGCGAGAGCGAGCGCGCGCGCCCCGGCCACGTCGCTCGCCGTCTGCGGCAGCGGTGGGTCGGCGGACGCCGAGAGGGCCGCGAGCAGTCCGGCGGCGAAGACCACCCTTCTCGGGCTCACCCGGGCAAGATACCGCAGCGCCGCCTGCGGGCAAGGCTGGAAGTCCGGCGCGGGATCTCGCTAGCATCGGGGACGCCGGGAGCGGAAGGAGGCCGCCCATGCGCAGGCAAGAGCTGGACCGCTACCGCGCCGTCCTGTCCGGGCAGCTCGCGGAGCTGCTCGGCCACGGCGCCGAGACGGTGCACACGATGTCGGGCGAGGCCGGGGAGGAGCTCCCCGACCCGAACGACCGCGCCAGTCGCGAGGCCGACCGCAGCCACGACCTCCGGCTGCGCGACCGCGACCGCAAGCTCATCGCCAAGGTGCAGGAGGCGCTGGCGCGCATCGAGGCCGGCACCTTCGGGCGCTGCGAGTCCTGCGGGGGGCGCATCCCTTCGGCCCGGCTGCGGGCCCGGCCGGTGACGACGTTCTGCATCGACTGCAAGCGCGAGGCGGAGGCGCGGGAGCGCGCCTGACCGCCGCGGCGCCCTCGCCCCTTCCCGGACTCCCCGTCCGCCGGTAGATTGCCGGCCCATGCCCGGCAAGCCCATCCGCAAGGCCGTGATTCCCGCCGCCGGCCTCGGCACCCGCTTCCTGCCCGCGACCAAGGCGGTGCCCAAGGAGCTCCTTCCCATCGTCGACGTCCCGACGATCCAGTACATCGTCGCCGAGGCGGTGGCCGCGGGCGTCCAGGACGTGATCCTGGTGTGCGCCCGGGGCAAGGATTCCATCGTCGACCACTTCGACGTGGCCCCGGAGCTCGAGGCGCACCTCGAGCGGACGGGAAAGCGGGAGCTGCGGGACCGGATCCGGGCCATCGCCCGGATGGCCCGGGTGGTGACGGTCCGGCAGCAGGAGCCGCTGGGCCTGGGCCACGCGGTCCTCTGCGCCCGCACCCTGGTCGGCGACGAGCCCTTCGTCGTCATGCTGGGCGACGACGTCATCGACGCCGCCGTTCCAGCGGCCAGGCAGCTCGCCGACTGCCACGCCCGGACGGGCCTGGGGGCCGTCGCCCTCATGGAGGTGCCCCTGGAGGAGACCGCGTCCTACGGGGTCGCGGCCGGCCCGCCCATCGACGCGCGCACCATCCGCATCGAGCGGCTGGTGGAGAAGCCGAAGAAGGACCCGCCCTCGAACCTCGCGGTCATCGGCCGCTACGTCCTCCCGCCGCGGGTCTTCGACGTCCTGGAATCCCTGCCCCCGGGCGTCGGCGGCGAGATCCAGCTCACCGACGCGCTCGCCATCCTGGCGCAGGAGGAGGGGCTCGTCGGCTACCGCTTCGAGGGCGTGCGCTACGACGCCGGCGACCGGCTCGGCTACCTGAAGGCCAACGTCGCCTTCGCCCTGAAGCGCCCGGGGCTGCGCGAGGCCCTGCTCCCCTGGCTCCGGGAGGTCGCCCGTTGAGGCGCCGCGCCGCGCTGGGCGCGCTCCTGCTGGCCGCCTGGCCGGCGGCCGCCTACGTGCTCCCGGCGCCGGCGGTGCTGAAGCGCGTGGCCCAGAAGCGCGAGGAGCAGGCGCTGCAGGCGATCGAGGTCCAGGGGACGCTGGCCTTCTTCGGGGAGCCGGCGCGCCAGGCTGCCGAGCTCGGCCTCTCCTCCCAGGCGGGCGAGGCATCGGCGCCGGCGTTCCTGGTGGTGAAGGTCCCGGGCCGATGCCGGGTCGAGGCGGTCCCCCCGGACGCCGCCCCGGCGGAGCGGCCGTTCGCGGCGGTGCGCGGCCCCCGCCTCGCCGGGCAGCGCGGCCTGGAGCGGATCCCCGCGGCCCTGGCGCTGGTGCAGGGGGTCTGCGCGCTCCTGGCGGTCCGGGTGGGCGGCCCGGAGCCCGAGGCCGGGTACGCCGCCGCCCTGGGCGGGCTCGGCGTCTCCCTCGCCGAGGTCTCCCTGGCGCGCGCCGGGGGCCGCGTGGCCTACGTCCTCGGCGGCCGCGCCCGGGACGACCGGCCCCTCGCCTGGGTGGACAAGGTGGCCCTCCAGCCGGTGCGGCTGGCGGCGCAGCTCGGCGGGGCCCGCCACGAGGTCCGCCTGCTCGACTGGGGGTCGCCGACCGGCGGGGACCGCTTCCCGCGCGCCGTCGAGGTGCACGGGGGCGGGCAGCTCCTGCTGCGCTTCACGACCGAGAAGGTGGTCGCGAACCCGAGGGTGCCGGACGCCCTGTTTCCCTGAGCTCACAGCGGCGGCCGGTTCCCGTGATTCCCTGGCGTCACTGCCCCGCTGTGAGCCTAGGTCCGGCGCCCTGCGGCGCCTCTAGCGGGGGGAGAGACTCTCCCCCCTGTACCATCCAGCGCATGAGCCCCTGCGCTGGAGCGTCGGTCCCCACCAGTAGGGTCGTCGCCGATCTCGGTCGCCTCGCCGGGAGCACCGTTCTCCCCCGGCGC
>DATBLK010000112.1:0-12105 GCA_036555405.1 Anaeromyxobacteraceae bacterium | reverse complement strand
CCACGGCCGGTAGAGGGCGCGAAGCCGGTCGGCGCCGTGCGGGAGCGAGTGGAAGAGCACGCCCTCGTCGGTGGCGGCCCAGGCGAGCCCCTGGCGCGAGAGGATCTCCAGCGCCTCGGGCGAGACCGCGCCCTCGGCGGGCCAGGCGCCGCGCGGCGGCGCGCCGAAGGCGGCGGCGTGGCGGGCCACGGCCTCCCGGACGTGCCAGCGCGCGTCGTCGGGCCAGGCGTAGCGAGGCGGCAGCGCCGCGTGCGGCAGGGCGCGGCGGGCCGAGTCCGAGTCGCAGACCAGCGGGAGGATGGGGTGGTAGTAGGGCGTGGTGGAGAGCTCCACCTGGCCCCGCTCCGCCAGGGCGCGCCAGCGCGGGACCAGGCCCGCCAGGACGCGGCGCTGGGCGGCGAGGACGTACTCGCAGTCGCGGCGGTCGAAGGAGCGGCCCTTCCTCACCAGGGCCCGGAGCCCGTCGTCCTCGGCGAGCGCAGCGAAGCCGAACCACGCGAGGTTGAAGAGCACCTGCAGGTCGCCGAGCTCCTCGTCGGAGAAGGAGCGGGCCACGGTCGGGAGGTCGAGGTAGCGGACGTCGCGCCCGCGCTTCTGGAGGAGCTCCCAGTAGCGCGGCAGGGGGCGGATGGCCGCCTCCCAGTCGATCATGAAGAAGGAGCGGAGCAGCGCCTGCCGCTCCTCGGGCGCCAGCTCGGGGGGAGGGCGGAGGGAGAGGTCGAGAAAGCGGTCTCGCGCCTCGCCGGCGGCGTAGACCTCGAGCTGCTCGAGCAGCACCGGGGTGAAGTTCACGGTGCAGCGGACCGCCGGCTGCCGCTCCAGGGCCAGGGCCATGTCGTTGTAGGCCCGGCACGCGTGCAGGCGCACCCAGGGGAGGAGGAAGGCGCCGCTGTCCGGGTCCCGGTAGGACGGCTGGTGCATGTGCCAGAGAAAGGCCAGGCGGAGCGCGGCCATGCGGGGCGGCACGCTAGCAGGGGGTCGAGGTCGGGGTCGAGGTCGAGGTCGGGGCCGTCCTCACCGGAACAGCTTCCCCAGCCCCCTCGCCTTGAGGTCCCCCATCTCCTTCGCCAGCCTCCCCAGCCTGTCCGTCTTGTCCGCCAGCTCCCGCTGCAGCCGGGCGATGCGGTGGTCGCGGTCCGTCACCTGCGCCAGCAGCTCCTCGCGCTCGCGCTGCACCTGCTTCAGCTGCGCCGCCGCCTCCCCACCCCTTCCCGCCTTCGCGAGCGCCTCCGCGTCGGCGAGCTTGCGCTGCAGGTCGGCCGCGCGCGCCTCCGCCTCGGCGAGCCGGGCGGCGTCGGGCGCCGCGGACGCCCGGCGCGTCGCCTCGTCGGCGCGGGCGCGGACCTGCTCGAGCTCGATCTGGGCGCGGTCGAGCGCGGCGTGGAGCTCGGCCGCCTGCCGCGCGCGTTCCGCCAGCTCCTCCCGGAGCCGCCCCACCTCGCCGGCCGAGGCGACGGCCCGGGTGTCCTGGGCGTCGCGGAGGCGCTTCTCGAGCTCGTCCTTTTCCCACCGCACCGCCTGGAGCTCGGACTCGAGCTGGGCGGCCTGCGCCTGGGCGGCCTCGGCGGCGCCGCGCGCCGCCTCGCGCCCCTCCTCGGCCCGGGCGGCCCCGGAGCGGATGGACTCGAGCGCGGCCCGCGCATCGCGCAGGCCCGCGTGGGCCGGAGCGAGCTCGGCGCGAGCCGCGGCGGCCTCGGCGTGCGCCGCCTCGAGGGCGCCGCGCAGCGCGGCCCCGGCCTGCGCGGCCTCCTCGCGCAGCACCGCCTGCCCGGAGACGGCCTCGTCGCGGGCCTGCTCGGCCGCGGCGAGCCCGGCGCGCGCCGCCTCGAGGTCGGAGCGGAGCGAGGCGAGCTCGCCGGCGTGGCCCTGGGCCAGGGCTCGCTGCTCGGCGGCCGCGCCCTCGGCGGCCTCCCCGCGGCGGGCCTCGGCCTCGAGCCGTGCCGCCAGCTCGGCGAGGCGCTCGTCCAGGTCCGCGCGCGAGGCGCTCGCCGCCTCGGCCGCGCCGCGGGCGGTCTCGACCTCGCCGGCGAGCCGGCGCGCCTCCTCCCCGGCGGCGGCGAGGCGGGTCTCGAGGTCGGCCGCCCGGGCGCGCTCCGCGCGCAGCCCCTCGATCTCCCCGCGGGCGGCCTCGGCCTCGGCGCGCGCCGCGCGCTCGGCCTCGGCCTCGCGGCGCGCCTGGTCGAGCTCCGCCTCGGCGGCCTCGGCCCGATCGGCGGCGGCGGCGGCCTCGGCCCGCGCGGCCTCCCGCTCCGCCTGGGCCCCGGCGAGCGCGCCCGCGGCCCGGGCCCCCTCGTCCGCCGCCGCGGAGGCGCGGGCCTCGGCCTGCTGCGCCGCCTGGTGGGCGGCCGCCGCCTCGCGCCCCGCATCGGCGAGATCGGCGCGGGCCTCCTCGGCCTCGGCGCGAGCCGCCTCGAGCTCGGCGCGCATCGACTCGAGCCCGCTCTTGGCCGCCTCGGCCTCGAAGCGCGCCGCCTGGGCCCGGTCGCGCGCCTCGGCGGCCGCCGCCCGGGCCTCCTCGGCCTCGGCGCGCGCCTCGGCGACGTCGTTCCGCGCGATCTCGGCGTCGGCGGCCTTGACGCGCGCCAGGGCGTCGAGCTCCGCGCCGCGCGCCCCGAGCCGCGCCGCCTCGCCGGCGCGCTCCTCCGCCAGCGCCGACTTCTCCGCCAGGAGCGCCCGCGCCGCCTCGAGCTCGCGGGCCCGCTCCGCCTCGGCGGCCCGGGCCCGCTCCAGCGCCGCCTCGGCCTGGGCGATCTGGCCCTTCTCCCCGTCGCGCCCCGCCTCCGCATCCGCCAGCCGGCCCATGGCCGCGTCGAGGTCGGCGCGGAGCCGCGCCGCTTCCTCCTCCAGGGCCGCGGCCGCGGCCTCGCGCTCGGCGAGGAGGGCGCGGGCGCGCTCGGCCTCGGCCTCGCGCGCGTCGCAGCCGAGGTGGGCGCGGGCCGCATCGCGGGCGGCGCGCGCCGCGTCGGCGAGCGGCCGGTGGGGCAGGGTGACGAGCACCATCCCCTCGAGCCGGGCGCGGGTGGCGCCGCAGACGGCGAGGTAGGCGGCCGCCTCGGCCGGCCCGGCGGCGGCGCCGTCGATGGCGAGCTCCGGGTCCTCCTCGCCGGCCGGGGCCAGGACCCAGCCGACGGCGGCGGCCTGGGTGGCGATCTCCACCGAGGGGAAGGATGCCTGGAGGGCGGCCGCGAAGGCCTCGTAGCTCGGCTGGGGCCCGGGCCCCTCCTCGCCGGCCAGCTCGGCGAGCCCGGCGGCGTCGGGCGCGGCCAGCGCGGTGACGAGGTGGCCGCGCGGCGCCACCAGGGCCGCCACCGCCTCGAGCCGGGCCGGGTCGGCGACGAGCCAGGCCCCGTCGGCGACCAGGACGACGTCGAAGCCGCGCCGCGGCAGGTCGTCGAGCGAGGCGGCGAGGAACTGGACCGCGGGATGCCGGACCTCGGCCTCGGCGCGCGCCACCGCCGCCGGGTCCGGGTCCACCGCCACCACCGCCGAGGCCCCCCGCTCGGCCAGGGCCAGCGCCGAGGCGCCGCCGGTGGCGCCGACGGCGCCGAGCTCCAGGGCGCGGCGGCCGGTGAGCAGCGGCTCGACGAAGCTGTAGCGCGCGACGAGGTCGCCGCTTCCGTGCGTCGCGAAGAAGCCCATCCGCGTCGATGTTAGCAGGGGCCCGGAGCGATTTCCCGATCGCGTCCGCGATATCGGCCGCAGCCGCGCCGCTACCTGGCGGCCGGGGGCGGGGCCGGCGCGGAAGGCGCCGACCCGCCGCGAGCGGGCGCGAGCAGGCGCGACGCGCGGTGAATCTCCGAGAGCACCGGCTCCACCGCCCGGAGCGCCTCGGCGGCGTCGCCGGCGTGCGGCGACGCCGACTGGCCGGCGATCCGGAGGCGCTCGCGGGCCTGCCGCAGCGTCTCCTCGCCGCGCTCGAGGAGCTGGCGCGCCTCGAAGAAGGCGGAATCGGCGCGCAGCGCCTTGAGGTCCTCGCGCTGGGCCGCCGAGATCCCGGCGAGCCGCTCGGCGCGGGCCACGAACGCCATGCCGCGGTCGAGGAGCTCGGCCTTCGCGGTGGCGATGTCGTCGCGCGCCCAGCGCGCCAGCAGCTCGTAGAGCGCCTGGTCGAGCCCGGCGCGGTCGTCGAAGGACTGCTCCGGCGGGAGCTGGGCGCCGGCGGGAGGCTTGAAGGCGGCGTAGGCCTGGACGAGCTGGGGGTCGTCGGTCTTGAAGGCCTGCCGCCCGAGCGGCGCCAGGATCCCCTTCTTCACCGAGAGGACGCCGTCCTCGAAGACCAGCGAGTACCGGCGCGCGTTCCGCTCCGAGAGGAGCCAGAGGACCAGGCCCGCCAGCAGGAGGACGGCGAGCCACAGGGCGAACCTGCGCCCGGCCCCGCCGGCTGTGCCCGCGTCGCTCACGCCTCGCTCCGGACCGCACCCAGGTACGGCAGGTTCCGGTAGGCCTCCCCCAGGTCGAGGCCGTAGCCCACCGCGAACTCGTCGCCGAGGAGGAAGCCGCGGTAGTCGAGCGCCACCCGGACCCGGCCGCGCGCCGGCTTCTCGAGGAGGGCGCAGGCGCGCAGCCCGGCGGGCCGCCGGGCGGCGAGGTGGTCGAGGAGCCGCCGCATGGTGAGGCCGGTGTCGAGCACGTCCTCGACGAGGACCACGTGGCGGCCGGCCACGGGGCGCGCGAGGTCGGCGGTGATGCGGACCTCCCCGCTCGTCGCGGCGCCGGCGCCGTACGAGGCGGCCCCGAGGAAGTCGACCTCCAGGGGCAGGTCCACGGCGCGCATGAGGTCGGCGAGGAACACGAAGCCGCCCCGGAGGACGCCCACCAGCGTGAGCGGCAGGCCGGCGTGGTCGCGGGCGATCTCGCGGCCCAGCTCGGCCACGCGGGCCCGGATCCGCTCCTCGGGGATGAGCACCTCCACGCGCGTCGCCTGACCCGCCATGGGGTCGGCATCGTCGCACCGCGGCGCGCCGCGGGGCAAGGAGTGCCCGCGGCGCCGGTCGCAGTCGCGGGCGGTGTCGGTGTAGAACCTGGTCCATGGTACTCCCCGTGCTCCTCCTCGCTCTCCCCGCCCTCGGCGCCGCCGACGCGCCCCTCTCCGAGCTCCCCTACACGCCCGGCCTCGACCCGGCGGCGATGGACCGCTCGGCCGACCCCTGCGTCGACTTCTACGCCTTCTCCTGCGGCGGGTGGCTCAAGGCGAACCCCATCCCGCCCGACCAGGCGAGCTGGCACGTCTACTCGAAGGTCGCGGACGAGAACCGGCGCTTCCTGTGGGGCCTGCTCGCCGAGGCGGCGGCGAAGCCGGACCGGAAGCGCACGCCCGAGGAGCGGAAGATCGGAGACTACTTCGCGGCCTGCATGGACGAGAAGGCGGTGGAGAAGGCGGGCGCGAGGCCCATGGCCGACGAGCTCGCCGCGGTGGAGAGGGTCGGGTCGAGGAAGGACGTGGCGCGCCTGCTGGGCCGGCTCCACGCCTCCGGCGTCGAGCCGCTCTTCGGCTTCTCCTCCGACCAGTCCTTCGAGGACGCCGAGCAGGTGGTGGCCTTCGCGGCCGCGGGCGGCCTGGGCCTCCCCGACCGCGACGACTACCTGCGCGACGACGCCCCGTCGAGGAAGATCCGCGACGCCTACCTGGCGCACGTCGAGGCGATGCTTGCGCTCTCGGGCCTTCCGGGGAAGGCCGCGGCCAGGGGCGCGGCGGAGGTCGTGCGCCTGGAGACCGCGCTCGCCCGGGCGTCGCTCACCGTGGTGGAGAAGCGCGACCCGCGCAAGCTCTGGCACCGGACCACGCGCGCGCAGCTCGGCCGGCTCACCCCCTCCTTCTCATGGGGCGACTACCTCGCCGAGCTCGGCGCGCCGCGCTTCCCCTGGCTCAACGTCACCGAGCCCGAGTTCTTCAAGGCGGCCGAGGCCCTGCTGGCGAAGGAAGGGCTCCCCGCCTGGAAGGCCTACCTGCGCTGGCACGTGATCCGGTCCCGGGCCCCCTACCTCTCCCGCCCCTTCCAGGAGGCCAGCTTCGCCTTCTACGGAAAGGCGCTCCGGGGCGTCCCCGAGGATCGACCGCGCTGGAAGAAGTGCGTCGCCTGGACCGACCGGGACCTCGGCGAGGCGCTGGGGAAGGTGTTCGTGGCCCGCGCCTTTCCGCCCTCGGTGAAGAAGGACGTGGAGGCGCTGGTCCGCCGCGTGGAGGAGGCGATGAAGGAGCGCATCCTCGAGGCCGAGTGGATGGGCGCCGAGACCCGCAAGGTGGCGCTGGAGAAGCTCGAGCGGATGCGGAACAAGATCGGGTTCCCCGAGAGGTTCCGCGACTACGGCGCGCTCCGCGTCGCGCGCGGCGACCTCGCCGGAAACGTCCGCCGCGCGGCGCGCTTCGAGGCCCGGCGCCAGCTCGCCAAGGTCGGGAAGCCCGTCGACCGCGGCGAGTGGCAGATGACGCCTCCGACGGTGAACGCCTACTACAGCCAGACCATGAACGACATGAACTTCCCGGCGGGCGTGCTCCTGCCGCCGCTGTGGGACCCCCGCATCGACCTCGCGCCGGGCTACGGCAACACCGGCCAGACGGTTGGCCACGAGCTCGTCCACGGCTTCGACGACGAGGGCCGCCGCTTCGACGCCAGGGGGAACCTGAGGGACTGGTGGACCGCGGACGACGCCAGGCAGTTCGAGGCTCGCGCCGCCTGCATCGCCGACCAGTACGCCCGGTACCCGGTGGTCGACGAGCTCAAGATCGACTCCAGGCTCACGCTCGGCGAGGACGTCGCCGACCTCGGCGGGCTGGTCGTCGCCTGGATGGCCTGGAAGGCCGCGGTGCAGGGCCAGGCGCTCGAGCCGGTGGACGGCCTCACGCCCGAGCAGCGCTTCTTCGTGGGGAACGCGCAGTGGGCCTGCGGCCACGACCGGCCGGAGCAGGCGCGCCGCCTGGCGCAGACGAACCCCCACTCGCCGCCGCGCTGGCGCGTGAACGGAGTGGTCGCCAACATGGCCGAGTTCGCGCGCGCCTTCGACTGCCGCGCCGGCCAGGCCATGGTGCGCGAGAACCGCTGCCGCGTCTGGTGATGGACCTCGTCGCCCGCGCGCCGGCGAAGGTGAACCTGGTCCTGCGGGTGGGTCGGCTCCGCCCCGACGGCTACCACGACGTCGGCACGCTCCTCGCGCCCCTCGACCTCTGCGACGAGGTCAGGGTGCGCGTCGCCCCCGGGCGGCGGGGCCCGGTGACCTGCCGGGTCCCCGGCCGGCGCGACCTCGACGGGCCGCGGAACCTCGCCGCCCGCGCCGCCGAGGCCTTCCGGCTGAGGCTCGGCGTGCGCGACGCCGTCGCCATCCGCATCGCCAAGCGCATCCCGGTCACCGCGGGCCTGGGCGGCGGCTCCTCCGACGCGGCCGCGGTGATCCGGTGCCTGGCGCGCGCCTACCGGCTCCGCGAGGCGGCGGCCCTCCTGGAGGTGGCGACCGCGGTGGGCTCGGACGTCCCCTTCTTCCTCGGGCGAGGGCCGGCCTGGGCCACGGGCCGGGGGGAGCGGCTCCTCCCGGTGCGCCTGGCGCCGCTCGACCTCGTCCTCGCCTACCCGCGCGACCCGGCGCTCGCCATCCGCGCCGCCGACGCCTACCGCTGGCTCGACGAGGCCCGCGGCCGGGGGGCCCGCCGCCGCCGCCGGCTCGCCCGCCCGCTGGACCTCGAGCGGTTCCGGCCCGGGAACGACCTCGAGGGGCCCGCGCTGGCGCGCCTCCCGTCCCTGGCGGCCATCCGGGGCGTCGTTGCTGGCGCGGGTGCCCTTTCGGCTATCATGTCCGGCAGCGGTCCCACGGTGGTCGGGGTGTTTGCGAGCCGGACCGCGGCTCGCGGGGCGGCGGCGGCGATCCGGGGGCCGGGCGCGCCGGGCCTCGAGATCCACGTGGCCCGGACGCTCCAGCGGCTGCCAGGGGTGGCGCCATGGAGATCACCGAGGTCCGCGTCTTCCCCGTCAACGAGGAGAAGCTCAAGGCCTACGTGACCATCACCCTCGACGGCTGCTTCGTGGTCCGCGACCTCAAGGTCATCCACGGGAACACCGGGCTCTTCGTGGCGATGCCGGCCAAGCGGCGCAAGGATGGGACGTTCAAGGACATCGCCCACCCGCTGAACGCCGAGACGCGGGAGCGGATGGAGCGCGCCATCCTGGAAGAGTACGAGCGGGAGCTGAAGAAGGGGGCCGGAGCCAGGGCCACGGGGACGCACGACTGAGCACGGCGCCCCGGCCGTCAGCCCGACCTGCTAGATGAAGCCTGCTCGTCACCGCGGCGACACGCGAGCGACACGACGCCGGGCCCCGAGGGCCGGGCCACAGAGGACGGATCTCATGGGCAACGGAAACGGACTCCTCCCCGACTACCGGCTCTTCACCGGCAACTCCAACCTGAAGCTCGCGGCGGCGGTGGGCGCGGTCCTCGAGAAGCCCCTCAGCGAGGCGCGGGTGGGCCGCTTCTCCGACGGCGAGATCCTGGTGGAGATCGGCGAGAACGTCCGCGGGCTCGACGCCTACATCATCCAGTCCACCTGCAACGACGCGAACCAGAACCTGATGGAGCTGCTCATCATGATCGACGCGCTGAAGCGCGCGTCGGCCGGCGGCATCACCGCGGTGATCCCCTACTACGGCTACGCCCGGCAGGACCGGAAGGTGGCGCCGCGCGTCCCCATCACCGCCAAGCTCGTCGCCGACCTCATCGAGGCGGCGGGGGCGACGCGGGTGGTCTCGATGGACATGCACGCCGGCCAGATCCAGGGCTTCTTCAACATCCCCTTCGACCACCTCTACGCCGCCCCCATCCTCCTCGAGCACATGAAGAAGCGCTTCGACGGGCAGGCGGAGGAGGTGGTGGTGGTCTCCCCCGACGCCGGCGGCGTGGAGCGCGCCCGCGCCTACTCGAAGCGGCTCGGGGCCCAGCTCGGCATCGTCGACAAGCGGCGCCTCAAGGCGAACGTCGCCGAGGTGATGAACGTCATCGGCGACGTGAAGGGCAAGGTCACGGTGCTGCTCGACGACATGATCGACACCGCGGGCACGCTGACGCAGGCGGCCAACGCGCTCGTCGACGAGGGAGCGGCCAAGGTCTACGCCTACGCCACCCACGCCGTGCTCTCCGGCCCGGCGGTGGAGCGCATCACCAAGAGTCCCATCGAGGAGGTGGTGGTGACCGACACCATCCCCCTGGCCCCGGTCGCCGGCGCCTGCCCCAAGATCCGCCAGCTCTCCGTCGCCCGGCTCCTCGGGGAGGCGATCAAGAGGATCCACCAGGCGGACTCGCTCTCGAGCCTGTTCGTCTAGGGCGTTCGCGCCGCCAGGCGCTTGACCCCACTCGAGCTTTCCGCTAGATCCCGCGCTCCCTCGGGACCGCGGTCCCCGGGGCCCGTAGCTACCCAGGGCCGGAGCGTTCCTGCGACCGGCCCCTCGCGGCGAGGCGCCGCGAGTCCACTGGGAGGAACGATGTCCGACACTTCCGTCCTCACCGCCGAGAGCCGCGAGGGCCGGGGCAAGGGCCCGGCGCGGCGGCTGCGCGCCAAGGGCCTCATCCCCGCGGTCGTCTACGGGCTCGCCAAGGCGCCGAGCCACCTCGCCGTCGACCCCAAGCTGCTCGAGCAGGCGATCGCGACGCCGCGGCGCTTCAACACCCTCATCACCCTGAAGACCGGGGACGGCGAGAAGCTCGTCCTCTTCAAGGACTACCAGGTCGACCCGGTCTCGCGGACGCTCCTCCACGCCGACTTCCTCGAGGTGTCGCTCGACGAGCCGGTGACGGTGGAGGTCCCGGTCGAGGCCACCGGCAAGGCCGAGGGCGTGGTCCAGGGCGGCATCCTCACCATCTCCGCCCATGAGGTGGTGCTGGAGGCCCTGCCGGCCAAGATCCCGGTGAAGGTCGAGGTGGACGTCACCCCCATCAAGATCGGCCAGTCGATCCACATCTCCGAGGTGAGGGCTCCCGAGGGCTGCAAGATCAAGTACGCCACCGACTACGTCGTCGCCTTCGTGGCCGTGCCCGAGAAGGAGGAGGTCGTCGCGCCGGTCGCCGCCGTTCCGGGCGTCGAGGCTGCCGTGCCCGGCGCCCCGCCGGTTCCCGGCGCCCCCGCTCCCGCCCCCGGCGCCGCCGCGCCGGCCGCCGGGGCCGCGCCGCCGGCTGCGGGCGCCGCCGCGCCGGCCGCCGGGGCGAAGCCCGCCCCCGGCGCTCCGCCGGCGAAGGGCGCCGAGGGCAGGGGCCCTCCCCGGGGCAAGAAGTAGGGCCGCCGCTTGAAGCTCGTCGTCGGCCTCGGGAACCCCGGCGCGGAGTACGCCCGCACGCGCCACAACCTCGGCTTCCGCGTCGCCGACGCGCTGGCCCGGGAGTGGCGGACCGATTTCACGGCGCGCAAGTTCGGCGCCGAGATCGCCGAGGCGGCCGCGGGGGGCGAGCGCGTCTGGATCATGAAGCCCCAGACCTACATGAACCACTCCGGCGAGTCGGTGGGGCCGGCGCTGCGGTTCTTCCAGCTCCCGCTCGGGGAGCTGGTGGTGGTCCACGACGACATCGAGCTCGACCGCCTCCGGGTGCAGCTCAAGGTCGGGGGCGGCCACGGCGGCCACAACGGCATCCGGAGCGTGAACGCCCACCTGGGCTCGCCCGACTACCTGCGCGTCCGCGTCGGCCTGGGCCGGCCGCCGCCGGAGGTGGACCCGGCCGACTGGGTCCTGTCCGCCTTCCCGAAGGGGGAGGAGCCGGAGGTGGAGGAGTGCGTCGCCTGGGCGGCGCAGGCGACCCGGGCGGCGGTGGAGCAGGGCGCGGCCCGGGCGATGAGCGAGTTCAACCGGCGCCGCGAGGCCGGCGCGTAGGACCTCGCCGGCATGGGGCCGGCGGGGACGGAGCACGACTCCTCGCGGCGGGCGAACCGCCGCTGCGAACCCGAGGGGAGCGAAGATGGCGGAAACCGAGAAGCGTCTGGCGCGCGAGTACGAGACCATCTACCTGCTCCGGGCCGACACGCCCGACGAGCAGGTCGACGAGATCAGGGAGCGGCTGCGCGCGGTGGTGACGCGCGAGGGCGGGAAGGTCATCCGCTTCACGAACCAGGGAAAGCGCAAGACCGCCTTCCCGGTGGCGAAGAGCCCGAAGGCGCTGTTCGTCCACTGCCTCTACCTGGGCAAGCCGGGGATCGTCGGCGAGCTCGAGCGCAACCTCAAGATGATCGAGCAGGTGACCAAGTTCCAGTCGGTGAAGCTCGCCGACGGGGTCGACCTGGACGCCCGGGCGGTGGAGCCGGACGTGAAGGTGCAGCCGGCGGAGGAGGATCGCCCGCGCGAGGAGCGCAGCGAGGAGCACTTCGAGGCTCCGGCCTTCGAGAGAGGGGAGGAGTAGGCCATGGCGCGTCCGGATTTCGGCGGTGGGCGCCCGGGCGGCGGCCCGGGCGGCGGCTTCGGCCGCGGGGGCGACCGGGGAGAGCGGGGAGAGCGGGGAGAACGGGGCGACCGGGGAGACCGGGGAGGCGACGAGGGCGGCCGGCGCGGCTTCGGCCGGCGCAAGGTGTGCCGCTTCTGCGCCGACAAGGCGGCGAAGGTCGACTACCGGGACCAGGGGCAGATGAAGTACTTCCTCACCGAGCGCGGCAAGATCATCCCCCGCCGCATCAGCGGGAACTGCGCCAAGCACCAGCGCCAGGTGGCCGTCGCCATCAAGCGCGGCCGGATGCTGGCGCTCCTCCCCTACACCGTCCAGGCGAGCTAGGAGCCCGTCATGAAGGTCATCCTCCGCGAGGACGTGGACAACCTGGGCAAGGGGGGCGAGCTCGTCGAGGTCCGGCCGGGCTACGGCCGCAACTTCCTCATCCCGCGCGGCCTGGCGGTGCTCGCCAACGCCAAGAACGTGAAGGAGCTGGAGCACCAGAAGAAGGTCGCCGAGGCCAAGGCGGCGAAGCTCAAGTCCTCGGCCGAGGCGCTGGCCAAGCGGCTCGCCGAGACCCCGGTGGCCCTGAAGCGCAAGGCCGGCGAGCAGGACAAGCTCTTCGGCTCGGTGACCGCCCTCGACGTCGTCGAGGCGCTGGCGGCTCGCGGCCTGCAGATCGACCGCCGCTCCATCGATCTCCCGGAGCCCATCAAGACGCTC
>DATBLK010000341.1:0-14438 GCA_036555405.1 Anaeromyxobacteraceae bacterium | reverse complement strand
GCACCGTCACCGCCCGGGCCTCGAGGACCGGGGCGCCGCTCAAGCAACCCCCTCGCCCCGGCCCTCTCCCCCGCCGGGCGGGGGAGAGGGGGACTTGCGGCCCCGGAGCAGGACGGAAAGGTGGTCCCAGATCTCGCGCGTGCCGAAGAGGCCGGTGGGGCGGGTCAGCATGAGCACGATGAGGAGCAGCGAGTAGCCCACCATCCGGAACTGCTGCACCTCGCGGAGCAGCTCGAGGGCCAGGGTGAGCCCGACCGCGGCCACGAGCGAGCCGGTCGCCGACCCGAGGCCGCCGAGCACCACCATCACCACCACCTCGATGGACTTCACGAAGGTGAAGGACTGCGGTGTGCAGAGCTGGATGAGGTGCACGAGCAGGCCGCCGGCGAGGCCGGCGAAGGCCGAGGAGATGACGAAGGCGCGCACCTTGTACCCGGTGGTGTCGACGCCCATGGCCTCGGCCGCCACCTCGTCCTCGCGCACCGCCAGCAGGGCGCGGCCGTGGGTCGAGCCGGCGAGCCGGCGCGCCATCGCCAGGGTGGCGACCACCCCCAGCCCCACCCAGACGACGCTGGTCCGCCGCGGCAGGCCGGAGATGCCGGTCGCCTGGCCCAGGAAGACGCTGTTCTCGATGAGCACCCGGATGATCTCGTTGAAGCCCAGGGTGACGATGGCCAGGTAGTCGCCGCGCAGACGGAGGGAGGGGAGGCCCACGACCAGCCCGACGACGGCGGCCAGGGCCATGCCGGCGAGGAGCGCCACGAGGAAGACGGCGCCCTCCGCCGCACCGGCGGGCAGGCCGGGGAGCCGCAGGCCCTGGAGGGCGACGGTGATCTTCGCGGCCGTGTAGGCGCCCACCGCCATGAAGCCGGCGTGGCCGATGGAGAACTGGCCGGTGTAGCCGTTCACGACGTTCAGGCTCACCGCCAGGATGGCGTTCACGCCCGCGTACATGGCGATGACCGCCCAGGCGTCGGAGAGGCCGGCCTGGAGCGCCGCCAGCACCGGCAGGCCGAGGAGGAGCGGGAGGACGGAGCGGAGGGCGACGAGGAGCGGGCGCACGCTACACCTTCTCGGCGCGGGCGCGGCCGAAGAGCCCCTCGGGCCGGACGAGCAGCATCGCGATGAGGATCGCGAAGGCGATGGCGTCCCGGTACGACGAGAGGAGGTAGCCGGCCACGTACTCCTCGGCGAGCCCGAGGACCAGCCCGCCCACCATGGCGCCGGGCACGTTGCCGATGCCGCCGAAGACCGCCGCCACGAAGGCCTTGAGCCCGTGCATGAGCCCCATGAGCGGCTCGATGCTGGGGCGCGACCCGGCGACGAGCAGCCCCGCCACCGCCGCCAGCACGCTCCCGAGCACGAAGGTGCCGGCGATGACCCGGTTCACGTTCACGCCCATGAGCCCGGCGATCTGCGGGTCGAAGGAGACCGCCCGCATCGCCGTCCCGAAGCGGGTCCGGTAGACGACGAGCTGGAGGAGCAGCATGAAGCCGAAGGCCACCGCGAGCGAGACGACGTCGAGGTTCGAGAAGGCGACCCCGCCCAGGTCCCAGGCGACGCGCTCGAAGGGCTGGGGGAAGAAGCGCGGCGTGGGCCCGGGGGGGAAGGGCTGCCTGGTGAGGCCGAAGCTCGGAAGCTGGAAGCCGTACTCGAGGAGGAAGGAGACGCCGATGGCGGTGATGAGGGAGGTGAGCCGCGGGCGCTGGCGCAGCGGCCGGTAGGCGAAGCGCTCGATCGCCACCCCCAGGAGCCCGCAGATGATCATCGAGCCCACGAAGACCACGAAGGCCTTGGGGATGGTGGGGTCCTGCTCCACCCCGAGCGCGTGGGAGAGGTAGAAGCCCGCGAAGGCGCCCACCATGTAGACGTCGCCGTGGGCGAAGTTGATGAGCTTCAGCACCCCGTAGACCATCGTGTAGCCGAGCGCGATGAGGGCGTAGATCGTCCCCACCGAGAGGCCGTTGACGAGGTGCTGGAGGAATTCAGTCAAGCGGCCCGGGGCTTCCGGCCTGCGGCCAGCGGGGGACGGGCCCCCGCCCTACTCCGTCGATCAGGGGTTGATGGTGGTCGCGTACTTCGCCTGGTTCTTCTCGATGGCCAGCACCACCGCCGGCTTCACGGCGTTGTGGTCGGCGTCGATGGTGATGAGGCCGGTCACCCCCTGGAAGCCCCTGGTCTGCTCCAGCTGCTCCCGGATGGCGGGGCCGGAGAGGTCCCTGGCGCGCTGCATGGCGTCGATGGCGACGAGCGCGGCGTCGTAGCCCTGGGCGGCGAGGCTGTCGGGCACGGCGCCGAACCGCTCCTTGTAGCGCCGGACGAAGTCCTGGATGATCGGCGCCGGGTTCTCGTGGGTGTAGTGGTTGGAGAAGGCGCCGCCGTCGAGCGCGCCCTTGGCGACCTCGAAGAGCTGCCCCGAGTCCCAGCCGTCGCCGCCGAGGAGCGGCTGCTTCATGCCCAGCTCGCGGGCCTGGCGGGCGATGAGCGCCACCGCGCCGTAGTAGCCGGGGACGTAGATGGCCTCGGGCGCCTTGCTCTTCAAGGCGGTGAGCTGCGCCTTGAAGTCCTTGTCCTTGTCCTGGTAGCTCTGGTCGGTGACGATCTTGCCGCCGAGCTCCTGGAACTTGGCGGCGAAGAAGTCGGCGAGCCCCACCGAGTAGTCGTTGGCGACGTCGCGGAGGATGGCGACCTTCGTGACCTTGAGGTTCTCGCGGGCGTACTTCGCCATCACCGTCCCCTGGAAGGGGTCGATGAAGCAGACGCGGAAGACGTAGGGCCGCGTCTTCCCGGCGTCGTCCTTGGTGACCCGGGGGTTCGTCGACGACGGCGTGATCATCGGCACCCGGTTCAGGTCGGCGATGGGGGCCATCGCCAGCGAGCGGCTCGAGGCCACCTCGCCGAGCAGGACCGTCACCTTGTCCTGGGAGACGAGGCGGGTGGTGGCCACCGAGGCCTCCTCCGGCTTGCCCTGGTCGTCGAGCGTCTTCAGGACCAGCTCGCGCCCCTTCACGCCGCCCTTCTTGTTCTGCTCGTCGAGCGCCAGGCGGATGGCCTTGTCGGTCGAGTCGCCGAAGGTCGCCTGCGGGCCGGTCATCGAGGCGACGTGGCCGATGAGGATCTTGCCGCCGGCCTCGGCCGCCGCGGCCGCCGCCCTGGGCTGCTCGGCGGGCTTCTTCTCGCAACCGGCGACGGCGAAGAGGGCCGCGAGGGCCAGTGGGCGCGCGTGGTGCATGGGGGCCTCCCGGAATGGGCTCGGAAACAAGGTCTCTTAGCACGCGGGCGCGCGCCCTTGTCAACGGAAGGGCCCGGTCAGGAGGGGAGCGAAAACGGACCGTGAAAGGCGGCCGCCGACACCCTTCCGGCGTGGGGGAAAAGCCCGTTTGATCCGGGCTCGTACCCCCGCTATCGTGGCCCGGCGTGGGGCGCCAGCGCATTCTGCTCGTCGACGACAACCAGGTGCTCGTGGCCCTCCTGGCGCGGCTCCTCGAGACCGAGGGGCTGGTCCCCATCCTGGCGCTCCGCGGCAAGGCGGCCCTGGAGAAGATCGCCCAGGAGCGGCCCGACGCCGCGGTGGTCGACGTCCTGCTCCCCGACATGATGGGGTACGAGGTCGCCGCGGCGCTCCGCAAGGCCAGGGTCCCGTTCGTCTTCGTCACCGGCGTCTTCAAGGGAGCGAAGGCGGTCTCCGAGGCGAAGGCGCAGCACGGGGCCGCCGGTTACTTCGAGAAGCCCTTCGACGCCAAGAAGCTGGTGGAGGCGCTGCGCGGTCTCCTCCCGGCGACCGCGGAACCGCAGGAGAAGCCCAAGGAGGAGCCGGTCGACTTCGAGCTCGACGTCGCCGTCGAGGCGGAGGAGCGCGTCGAGCCCATGGAGCTCACCGGGCGCGTCGAGGTGGTGGAGTCGAGCGGCAAGGTGCAGGCCATCATCCAGGGCCAGCCCCTCCAGGCCGCGCCGGTGGAGCCCACCCCGCCCCCGTTCGTCCTCGGGCCCCCGGCGCGGACCCCCGCGCAGTCGGCCCGGCCGGCGGCCGCCGCGCCCACGCCGCTGCCGCGCCCCGGGCCTCCCCCGGCGCCGACCCCGGAGCGGCAGGCCGGCCCCGTCCCCGAGGGCGAGCTCCGCAACAACTTCCCGGAGCTCATCACGGCCTTCTGGCTGGCGCAGCAGACCGGCGAGCTCGTGCTCCAGAAGGGGAAGGTGCGCAAGGTCATCTACTTCGAGGGCGGCCGGCCGGTGTTCGCCGCCTCGAACATGATCGCCGACCGCTTCGGCCCCTTCCTGCAACGCGTCGGCAAGATCACCAGGGAGCAGCTCGACGCCGCCTCGGCGCTCGACCGCCCCGGGCAGAAGGTGGGCGAGGCCCTGCTCCGGCTCGGCTACCTCCGCGAGCAGGAGAAGATCTACTACCTGGCGCAGCAGGTGAAGGCGATCATCTACTCGCTCTTCGGCTGGGAGCAGGGGCGCTACCGGCTCGTGTCCGGCGGCCGCCCCCCGCAGGGCGCCACCCGCATCGAGGTCCACCCGGCGAACCTCATCGTCCGCGGCGTGAAGAAGCTCTACAAGCCGGACCGGCTCGACCGCCTGCTCGCGCCCAGCGACCGGCTCTTCCCCACGCAGCAGCCGGCCTACGGGCTCCACGAGGTGGTGCTCGAGATCTGGGAGGCGCAGCTCCTCCCGCGGGTCGACGGCCGGCTCACCGTCGCGGACCTGGTGCGCCTCTCCGGGAAGCCGCCGGCCGAGGCGCTGGCCTTCCTCTGGGCCCTGGTGGCGCTGCAGATCCTGGAGCGGGGCGGCTAGGCGGCCCGGCGACCGGCCGGGGACGGGCCCCCGCCCTACGAGACGGAGAGGGGAAACCTGGCGGCGAGCGCCAGGTGCCGCTCCGACCGGAGCACCGGCGCCGCCGCCCGGGGATCGGGCGGCGGGCCGGCGAAGCGCAGCAGCCCCGCCACCCGGGCCCGGGCCGCGGCGAGCCGCTCCCGCGAGACCCGGCCCCGCTCCACGGCCCGCCGCAGCGCCTCGACGGCGGCGTGCTGGACCTCCGGGTGGTGGCAGACGAGGAGGAGGTCGACGCCGGCGTTCACCGCCGCCGGCACCGCCTCCTCGAGGGGGAAGTGTTCCGCGACCGCCTTCATCTCCAGGTCGTCGGAGATCACCGCGCCCCGGAAGCCGCACTCGGCCCGGAGCAGCCCCAGCGCCGCCGGCGACATCGTCGCCGGCCGCGAGGGGTCGAGCGCCTCGAAGACCACGTGCGCGGTCATGACGGCCGCCGCCCCGGCGCCCGCCAGGGCCGCGAAGGGCGGGAGCTCGACGGCGCGCAGGCGCGGGAGCGCGTGGGGGAGGCGCGGCAGCTCGCGGTGGGAGTCCTGCGCGGTGTCCCCGTGGCCGGGGAAGTGCTTCCCGCAGGCGGCGACGCCCGCCGACTGGAGGCCCCGCGCCAGCGCCGCGGCGAGCCGCGCCACCGCGGCCGGGTCGCGCGAGAGCGCGCGGTCGCCGATGACCGGGTTGGCGGGGTTGGTGTCGACGTCGGCCACCGGCGCGTAGTCCTGGTCGATCCCCACGGCGCGGAGCTCCCGCCCGAGGAGGGCGCCGACCTCGAAGGCCAGGTCCTCGTCGCCGGTGGCGCCCAGGGCCCGCATGGGCGGCAGCTCGGTGAAGCCGTGGCGGGCCCGGAGCCGCATCACCCGCCCGCCCTCCTGGTCCACCGACAGGAGGAGCGGCCGGCCGGCCTCGCGCTTCAGGGCCGCCGTGAGCGACGCCACCTGCTCCGCCGACTCCACGTTGCGCCCGAAGAGGACGACGCCGGAGACGCCGCGGCGCAGGAGCTCCCTCACCTCGGCCGAGGGCGCGGTGCCGGCGAACCCGACGGCGAGGAGCGAGGCGCACTCGGCGTCGAGGGAGGGCATCCGGGCGCCGATTCTAGCGCGTGCGGCCGACCCTCGCGGGGTACGAGCCCCGCCCGACAGGGTGCCCGGCGCCCCCTCGCCAGGCCGCGCCCTTCCGTGCTTCCCTTCGGCATGCCCGAGCCCGCCACCGCCTCCTCGCCGGCGCCGGCCGTCCCGGCCACGCCGGAGGAGATCGAGCGCCACTGGTTCGAGACCGTCTACGCCGGCGACGGGGTTCCGCAGCTCACGCTCCGCGCCGTGCTCATGGGGATGCTGGTCGGGATCGCCCTGGCCTTCTCCAACATCTACGTCGGGCTCAAGGCCGGCTGGAGCCTCAACGTCGCCATCACCGCGTCGATCGTCTCCTTCGCGGTCTTCAAGCTCGTGCCGCTCGACTGGCTGCAGGCGCCGCGCCGCCTGGTCCTCTTCGACCGCCACGGCGAGCGCAAGGTGACGATCCTGGAGGTGAACTGCCTGCAGTCCACCGCCTCCGCCTCCGGATACTCCACCGGCCCGACCCTGGTCTCGGCCTTCTCCGCCTACCTCCTCGTCACCGGCGCCAAGGTCCCCTTCGGCATCACCCTGGCGCTGGTCCTCCTCCTGGGCCTCCTCGGGGTCTTCCTCGCCATCCCCATGAAGCGGAGCATGGTGAACGTCGAGAAGCTCCCCTTCCCCTCCGGCATCGCCGCCGCCGAGACCCTGCGCTCGCTCTTCGCCCACGGCCAGGAGGCGGCGCGCAAGGCGCGGGCGCTCTTCACCGGGATGGGAGCCGGGGCGCTGGTGGCCTGGTTCCGCGACGGGAAGCCGGCCCTGATCCCCAACTTCGCGCCGCTCTCGGCGCTCTTCGAGAAGCTGGGGCTGACGCACCTCGCGAGGCTCACCAGCCCCCAGGGCTACACGCTCTCGCTCGACCTCTCCCTGCTCCTCGTCGGCGGCGGCGCCATCATGGGGCTCCGCACCGCGGGCTCCATGGTCCTGGGGGCGATCCTCAACTACGGGGTCATCGCCCCCTGGCTCCACGGGAAGGGGATCATCACCCGGCTCGGCTTCCGCGGCATCGTCTCCTGGTCGGTGTGGTGCGGGGTGGCGGTGATGACCTCGGCGGCCCTGTTCTCCTTCTTCTGGAACTGGCGCACCATCGCTCGCGCCTTCACCGGGCTCGGGCGCCGCGCCGCCGCCGACGACCCGCTGGCCCGCATCGAGGTCCCGGGCTCCTGGTTCGCCCTGGGCGTGCTCCTCGCCGGGATGGGGGCCATGCTCGTGAACCGGGTGGCCTTCGAGATCCCGGCGGCGATGACCCTGCTCGCGATCCTCCTCTCGGCGCTGATGGCGGTGGTGGCGGCGCGGGCCACGGGCGAGACCGACACCACGCCCATCGGCCCGGTGGGGAAGATCACCCAGCTCGCCTACGGCGTGCTCATGCCGCAGAACATCACCGCCAACCTCATGACCGCGAACATCACCTCGTCGATGGCCATCGGCTCGGCCGACCTCCTCACCGATCTGAAGTCCGGCTACCTCCTGGGCGCGAACCCCCGCAAGCAGTTCCTGGCCCAGTTCTTCGGGGTCTTCTCCGGCGCGCTCGCCGCCACCGGCGCCTTCTTCGTCCTGGTGCCCGACCCCTCGGCCCTGGGCGGCGACCGCTTCCCGGCGCCGGCGGCGCTGGTCTGGAAGGCGGTGGCGGAGCTCCTGGCCCGCGGGCTCGAGTCGCTCCCGCCCTACGCGCTGGCGTCGCTGTGGATCGGCGCCCTGGCGGGCGTGGGGCTCACCCTGCTCGAGAAGCTCGTCCCCCGGTCGCGGCGCTTCCTCCCCTCGCCGGTGGGGCTGGGCATGGCCTTCACCTTCCAGGGCTGGTCGTCGATCTCCTTCTTCCTGGGCGCCGCCGCCGCCTGGGCCTGGGAGAAGCGGAGCCCGAAGCTGGCGGCGCTCTTCGTCATCCCGGTGGCCTCGGGCGTCATCGCAGGCGAGTCGCTCACCGGCGTGGCGGTGGCGGTCCTGAACGTGCTCGGGGTGCTCTGAGGAGCGGGCTCACGACCGCGCCGCGACCAGCGCGCCCTCGGCGAGGAAGAGCGCCACCGCGGCGGCGAGGAGCACCGACCAGAGCGGCACCTGCCGCTCGCCGCGCGCCGACGCGTCGGCGGCCAGGCGGGCGTGGCTCTCGCCGCCGAACCAGGCGGTGAGCTCGCGCGGGTCGAGCCGGGTGGTGTCGGCCTCGCGCGGGTCCGGGACCACGGCGAAGGCCAGGCGCGGGTCGAGCCGCTCCCGGCCGCCCTCGGCGACGCGCACCTGCCAGAGCCCGGGCCGGTCGGGGACCACCGGCTGCGGCCCGGGCGCGCGCGCCTCGAGCCGCCGCTCCCTTCCCCCCGGCGGCACCACCGCCAGGAGCCGCTGCCCGTCGCCGGGCGCGAGCGACCGCGGCGCGCCCACCACCGAGGGCGCGTCGCGCCGCTCCTCCAGGGCGCCGGCGAGCCAGGCGGCGAAGCGCTGCATCGCCGGGAGGAAGCTGGTGCGGATGGGCCAGTCGGACCACTCCCGGTCCACGGTGGAGGTGAAGAGCAGCACCCGCCCGCGGCCGCGCCGCGCCTCGACCAGGGCCGGCGCCCCGTCGTCGAAGGAGAGGAGCACCCGGTCGTCGCCCTTCTTCCCGGGCCGGAGCAGGAGGTAGCGCCAGGTGCGCACCCCCTCCAGCCCCTCGCGCGCCGCCCCCTCGAAGATCGAGAGGGCGGGGTGGGCGAGGTCCATCCCGGCGAAGCGGGCCGCCTGCTCGCCGGCGCCGGGCCGGCCCCTCTCGGCCGCGGTCTTCACCACGTGGAGCGGCCGCGGCAGCAGGGCCCCGAGCTCGGCGCCGGTGGCGTCGGGGTCCACGTTGTCGCCGGCGGAGACGAAGAGGCCCCCGCCCTTCTCCACGAAGGCGGCGAGCTCGGCCGCCTTGCCGCCGAGCGTCCGGACGTTGAGGAGGAGGACGACCTCGAAGTCCTCGAAGCGGACCCTGTCCAGCGACTCGGCGTCGACGACGGTGGGCCGGACCGGCGAGGCCGGCGAGGCCAGCGCCGCCTCCGCGAAGAAGGCCTCGTCGCGGTGGCGCACCGGGCTGGCGGCCCCGTCGACGATCAGGGCCCGGACCTCCCTCGGCACCTGCACCGCCTGGACGCGGCTGTCGTCGTACTCCAGGGCGTCGGCGGGGATGGAGAGGTGGAGCGCCGCCGGGCCGCCCGAGGGGAAGGAGACCGCGAGCTGCTTGCGCAGCGTGCCGCCGGCCGGCACCGAGGCGTAGGCGCGGACCGCCGCCGGCGCCTGGGCGGTCGCGCCCAGGCGCAGGACCAGCGGCACGTCCTCGGCCCGGGTCGGGCCGCGGTTCGCGAGCACGGCGACGACGCGGTGGCCGCGCGGGCCCACCGCCGGGTCGGGCTCCACCTGCGCGTCGACGATGCCCAGGTCGGGGAGCGCCGCGCCGCGGGCGGCGTCGAGGATGGAGACCTCGGGCCGCAGCGGGCCGCGCGGCGTCTGCACCACCGGGGCCGCCGCGTCGAGGCGCCAGCCGGAGGCGGCGAGGTCGGTGGCGACGACGATGCGCTGCCCGGCCAGGGCGGCGGTGGCGCCGCCGGAGAGCGCCCGCGCCGCCGCGCCGACGCACTCGGTGAGGTCGGCGTGGAGGAAGCCCGGGCTCGCCTCCTCGAGGAGCCGGCGCACCGCCGCCTTGTCGAACCCCGGCGGCTCGGCCCGCCCCCCGCGGCCGTCGCAGAGCAGCGCGGCGGCCGGCTCGTCCCCGCCCAGCGCCGCCAGCGCCTCCAGGGCGTCGGCGCGAGCGGTGTCGAGGAGCGGGCGCCCGCGGAGCCGGTAGGACATCGAGGCCGAGGCGTCGAGGACGATGGCGGTGGCGGCCGGCCCGCGCGGGGCGGCCGCGGCCGCCGCCCCGGTCCGCCGAAGCTCCGGGCGCGCCAGGGCCAGCGCCGCGCCGCCGAGGAGCGCGGTGCGCGCCAGGAAGAGGAGGACCTTGCGGAGCCGGAGGCGCCGCTCGGTCTCGCGCCGGGCGCGCAGGAGGAAGTCGATGGCGGGGAAGGGGGTGGGGCGCGGCCGGCGCCGGAAGAGGAGGTGGACGGCGAGCGGGATGGCGGCGGCGGCGAGGCCCCACAGGAGCGGCGGGTTCAGGAAGGCGAGCTGCATCGTCAGGCGGCGCGCCGCTCCCGCCGCGCCAGGAAGGGCACGAGCACCTCGTCGAGCGGCCGGTCGGTCCGGCAGAGCGCGTAGTCGAGGTCGGCCTCGGCCGCCTGGCGCCGGACGTCGGCCAGCCAGCGCCCCAGGACCTCGAGGTAGCCGCGGCGCACCTCGTTCCCGTGGGCCTCGAGCTGGCGCTCGTCCTCCACCGAGAGGAAGAGGGTCGGCTCCTCCCATGGAAACTCGAGCTCGGCCGGGTCGAGGACGTGGAAGATGGCCACCTCGTGCTTGCGCCGGCGCAGCCGCCCCAGCAGGCGCACCACCTCGCCCTCCCGGTCCATGAGGTCGCTCAGCACCACCACCTGGCTGCGGCGCGGCGCGTGCTCGACGAGGTGGTCCACGGCGGCGGCGAGGCGGGTCGGCCCGGCGGGCCGGAGCGCCTCCAGGGTCTCCACGATGGCGGAGAGGTGGCTGGCGGCGGCGCGGGGCGCGACGGCGCGAACCACCCGGTCGGAGACGGCGACCAGGCCGGCGGCGTCCTGCTGGCGCACCAGGAGGTAGGCGAGGCCGGCGGCGAGGGCGCTGGCGTACTCGATCTTGGCGAGCGGCGCGGCCGGCCCCTTCCAGCCCATCGAGCCCGAGGCGTCGACGAGGAGCCAGGCGCGGAGGTTGGTCTCCTGCTCGTAGCGCTTCACGTAGACCTTGTCGGTCTTGGCGAGCGCCTTCCAGTCGACGTGGCGGACCTCGTCGCCGGGCGCGTACTCCTTGTGCTCGGCGAACTCGATGGACTGGCCGTGGTGGGGCGAGCGGTGGAGCCCGGTGAGCACGCCCTCGGCCACCGCCCGGGCGCGGAGCTTCAGGCCCTGGAGGCGCGCCAGGAGCGCGGGGTCGAGCAGGCTCACGGCCGGACCTTCTCCAGGAGGCGGTCGACGACGTCCTCGCTCGAGACGCCGTCCGACTCGGCGCGGAAGTTGGTGATGACGCGGTGGACGAGCACCGGGCGGGCCAGGGCGCGGACGTCCTCCACCGAGGCCGCCACCCGGCCGTCGAGCACGGCGCGCGCCTTGGCGGCCAGGACCAGGTACTGGCTGGCGCGGGGGCCGGCGCCCCACTCCACCAGCTCGCGGACGAAGTCCGGCGCCCCCGGCTCCTTGGGGCGGGTGAGGCGCGCCAGCTCGACGGCGTGGCGCACCACGTGGTCGGCGGCGGGGACCCGCGGCACGAGCTCCTGCAGCTCCCGGATCTCCAGCGCCGAGAGCACCCGCGACAGCGGCCGCCGGGCGCCGGCGGTGGTCTGGCGGACGATCTCCACCTCCTCCTCGGCCGAGGGGTAGTGGACCTTCACGTAGAACATGAAGCGGTCGAGCTGCGCCTCGGGGAGCGGGTAGGTCCCCTCCTGCTCGATGGGGTTCTGGGTGGCGAAGACCAGGAAGGGCAGCTCGATGGGCCAGGTCCGGCCGCCGGCGGTCACCCGGTACTCCTGCATCGCCTGGAGGAGCGCCGCCTGGGTCTTGGGCGGGGTGCGGTTCACCTCGTCGGCGAGGAGCAGGTTCGCGAAGATGGGGCCGGGGACGAAGCGGAAGCTCCTCTTCCCGGTGGCGTGGTCCTCCTCGAGCACGTCGGTGCCGGTGATGTCCGAGGGCATGAGGTCGGGCGTGAACTGGATGCGGTTGAAGGTGAGGTTCAGGACCTCGGCGGCGGTGGAGATGAGGAGCGTCTTGGCGAGGCCCGGCACGCCCACGAACAGGCCGTGGCCGCGGGCGAAGAGGGCCACCAGCAGGTGCTCCACCACCTCCCGCTGGCCGACGATGCGCTTCTCGATCTCGGCCTGGATCAGGCGGCGCGCCTCGCCCAGGCGGCGCACCGCCTCGAGGTCGGCGTCGGGAGCGAGCGGGGTTGCGGTGGCGTCCATGCGGTCTCCGGGGTCAGTGCGGGCGCGCCCCGCTCCCCGACAGTATCTGCGCGAAGCGGCGCTCGCGCGAGGCCGCCTCGCCGTCCCCCATCCCCTCGGCGGCGGCGGCGAGGCCGAGGTGGATCTCCGGGTCGAAGGGGTCGATGCGGTTGGCGACGAGGAAGGCCTCCCGGGCGCCGGCCCAGTCCCCGCGCCGGACCCGGAGCCGGCCCAGGCTCGTCTGGAGGGAGGCGGCGTGGGGGTGGCCGCGCACCGCGTCCCGGAGCGCCGACTCGGCCTCGGCCTCCCTGCCCGACTGCATCGCCGCCAGCGCGAACTTCCCGGCGAGGACCGGGTGGCCCGGGCCCGCGCGCCGCATCGCCTTGGCGTACTCGACCCGGGCCGCGGTCCACAGCCCCCGCTCCCGCATGATCTCTCCCAGGCGCGCGTACTCGCGCGCCTTCCCGTCGGGGAGGTCGCCCCACTCGCCGTGGGCCCGGTCGGGGTCGTCCTGGAAGCGGAGCCGCCGGAGCTCGCGCTCGCCCCCCTCGGGCACCGGCCGGGCGGCGAGGTAGCGCTTCCAGTCGGCGAGGAAGTCGGAGAAGGGCGCGCCCAGGGCCCCGGCCACCGCCTGCTCCGCGGTGCCGCCTCCGGCGACGCGGTCGAGGACGTCGCGCAGGAGCGCGCCCCCGCCCTTCTCCGCCAGGTACTCGACGGCGACCATCACCTCGGCGAAGGCCAGGGCCGCCGCCTCCTGGCTGGGGAGCTTGGCCATCGAGGGGTGCATCTCCTCGAAGCCGATGAGCCGGTCGCGCCGGGCCGCGTCGCGGAGCAGCGCCGCCGAGAAGGCGGAGAGGGCCTCGCCGGGGCGGCCGCGCCAGCGCGTCTCCTCCCACTTCGCCAGCCCCTCCTGCAGCCAGATGGGCGCGTTGTTGCGGGTGCGCGCCGTGACGGCGTGGTGGGTGTACTCGTGGGCCGCGGTGTCGAGCCAGTCGTAGCCGTGGAGCATCGCCTTGGGCGACACCACCATCAGCTTGTTGAACTTGCACAGGGCGATGGTGCCGCTGGTCCGGATCTCGCGCTCGGAGAGGGTGGAGAGGCGCGCCAGCGCCCGCGGCGTCTCCACCACCTCCACCGTCACCGGCTCCTCGGGCACCCGGCCCAGGTCCTCGAGGAGCGCCGCCCGCTGCGCCTCCAGCGCCTCGAGGAGGTAGGGGACGAGCACCTCCTCCTTGCCCGGCGGGTGGGAGACGGCGAAGTGGGCGCCGCGGACCAGGACGTGGTCGCGGGTGATCTCGCGCGCCGCCCGCGCCAGCGGAAGGTACTCGATGCGCCCGAGGGTGGCGCCGCCGGCCTTCTCCAGCAGCTCCACCGCCTCGGGGTACCGCTGCTCGTGGAAGCGGAGCACGCCGGCGAGCGACTGCACCGCGGCGTCGCGGGGGCGCGAGGCGAGGAGGGGCTCCAGGATCTCGCGGGCGGCGGGGACGTCCTCGTCGGCCAGGGCGGCGGCGGCGCGGTGGAGAGCCCCCTCGCCCTGGCCCTCCCCCCCGCCGGCGCCGGGGAGAGGGAAGAAGAGGAGCGCGGTCAGGGCGAGGGCGCGGGTCACCGGACCAGCTCCTCGTAGTAGCGCTGCAGCTCCGGCCGGTAGGGCTCGGGCGCGCCCTGCTTCATCGCCTCGAGGATGTCCCGGCGGAACTCCTCCGGGACCTTGTAGGCGTCGGCGCCGGGGATCTCCACGCGCTCGCGCGAGAGGTCGCCGTCGCCGCCCTCGCCGGCCTCGGCGCCCAGGGCGAAGGGGAAGGGGAAGCCGCCGCCGCGCCCGCCGGCGGCGCGCTGCTGCCTCGCCGCCTCCTCCATCCCCTTCCGGAAGCGGGAGAGGGCGTCGAGCGCCTGGCGCTGCTGGCCGTGGCCGCGCTGGGGGTTGCGCTGCGCCAGCTCCCCCTGCGCCTGGGCCATGTGGCCCTGGGCCTCGCCCAGCATCCCGTGGGCCTGCGGCGGGAACACCGGCGCCATCTCGGCGATCTCCCGGAGCCTCTGGCGGAGCTGACCGGCCTCGCGCTCCAGCTCCCCCTGGCGCCGCGCCATGCCCCCGAGCCGCTCCTGCTCGCGGCGCGGCAGGACGCTCCTCGGGTCGGGGAAGAGCTTCTCCAGCTCGTCGCGCACCTCGCGCGTCGGGCGGGAGGCCTCGGCGGCGTGGCGGCCGGCGTCGCGGAGCACGAGGGGCGCCTTCTGGTGCGGCTGGGGGTAGCGCTCCGCCAGGGAGGCGTCGTCCTCGAGCCCGGCGGCGAGCCGCTGCAGGGTGGGGAGGGCGCGGCGCGCCGAGTCGAGCGCCGCCTCGAAGTCGTGCGTCTTGAGCCCCTTCTCCAGATCCTGGAGCCGCTCCCGCGACTGGCCGTAGTCCTCCTCGGCGCGCGGCGGCACGCCGGGCCGGGCCCGCTCCAGCTCCTCCCGGGCCTGGCGCGCCTTCTGCTGCAGCCGGCCGGCGCGCTCCGCCATCCGCTTCACCGGGCCGG
>DATBLK010000017.1:0-2725 GCA_036555405.1 Anaeromyxobacteraceae bacterium | reverse complement strand
CGGCGGCGCAGCCGGCCGGGCCGCGAGCGCCCGCTCGATGGCCCAGGCCACCGACTCGGCGCGGCCGTCCCAGGGGACGATCTCGTCGGCGCCGGCGCGCTGCAGGCCGGCGATCTCCCCGAGCCGCGCCGGCTCGACGGCCACCACCACCGAGAGCGCGCTCCCGCACAGGCTGCGGAGGTCGCGCACCACCGGCAACCACTCCGGCCCGCCGTACTGCACCACCAGCAGACCTCCCGTATCCGCACAGAACGTGAAGGCCTGGCGGGGATCGGCGGTCACGCGCGGCGGCGCGCCGGCGTGTGACTTCACCGTCGGCGAAATCGCCGTGACGAAGTCCGCGGATCCGGCGATGACCGAGTCCATCGAGGGGTTCATGAAGCGCCCGTTTGCAGCTTAGCGCAAGCGCGGGGCGGGCCCACCATCCCGCCCGTGCACCGCGTTCGCGGGACTCGGTTTCGGGCGGTGGGCCCCGCTCCCACACCCGGGAGGCGCGAGACCCTGCGACCGGGCAAGCGGTTGACACCGCTGGGGGGCTCGTCTACGAATGGAGCTCTTCCCTCCGGCTCTCCGCCGCCCTCCCCCCGCCGGACCGCGAGTCAAGCGCGCCGCCTCGGCCGGCGCGACGGTTCCCTGGAAGGACCCCATGCCCGCCGCTGCGACCACCACCTCCGCCCCGTCGAGCATCACCGACCTCAAGCACATGAAGGTGGCCGAGCTCGCCGAGCTCGCCCGCGGCCTCCAGATCGAGGCCGCCGGGGCGCTGAAGAAGCAGGACCTCATCTTCGCCATCCTCCAGGCGCAGTCCCGGGCCGCCGAGGAGAAGAAGGAGGAGATGGAGGTCGGCGGCGAGGGCACGCTGGAGGTGCTGCCCGACGGCTTCGGCTTCCTGCGGAGCCCCGACTTCTCGTACCTTCCCGGGCCCGACGACATCTACGTCTCCCCCTCTCAGATCCGCCGCTTCAACCTGCGTACCGGGGACACGGTGCGCGGCACGGTGCGCCAGCCCAAGGACGGCGAGCGCTACTTCGCCCTCCTCAAGGTCGACGAGATCAACGGCGGGCCGCCGGAGGAGAACCAGTCCAAGGTCCTGTTCGACAACCTGACGCCGCTCTACCCGACCTCGCGCCTGCGGCTCGAGCACGACCCGAACGAGATGACGACGCGGGTCGTCGACCTCTTCTCCCCCATCGGCAAGGGACAGCGCTGCCTCATCGTCTCGCCGCCGCGCGCCGGCAAGACGGTGCTGCTGCAGAACATCGCCCACGCCGTGACCCGGAACCACCCCGAGGTCACCCTCATCGTGCTGCTCATCGACGAGCGGCCCGAGGAGGTCACCGACATGGAGCGGACGGTGAAGGGCGAGGTGGTGGCCTCGACCTTCGACGAGCCCGCCACCCGCCATGTCCAGGTGGCGGAGATGGTCATCGAGAAGGCGCGGCGGCTCGTCGAGCACCGGCGCGACGTCGTCATCCTGCTCGACTCCATCACCAGGCTGGCGCGCGCCTACAACTCGGTGGTGCCGCCGTCCGGCAAGATCCTCTCCGGCGGCGTCGACTCCAACGCCCTCCACAAGCCCAAGCGCTTCTTCGGGGCGGCGCGGAACATCGAGGAGGGCGGGTCGCTCACCATCGTGGGGACGGCGCTCATCGACACCGGCAGCCGGATGGACGAGGTCATCTTCGAGGAGTTCAAGGGGACGGGGAACTCCGAGATCGTCCTCGACCGCAAGCTCATGGAGAAGCGCATCTTCCCCTGCATGGACATCGGGAAGAGCGGGACGCGCAAGGAGGAGCTCCTCCTCCCGCCCGACTGGCTCTCGAAGATCTACATCCTGCGCCAGACCATCCTGAACGGCCTCGACAACGTCGAGGCGATGAAGTTCGTGCTCGACAAGTTCCGGCAGGTGAAGAGCCACGAGGAGTTCTTCAAGATGATGGTCGGCGGGGGGAAGTGACGACCTTGACCGGCGGGGGCGAAAGGAATAGATCCCGCGATTCCCGCCCGGACCACGGCGCCCCTCGCGGCGTGCAAGCGGCGGACGGAAGGACGTCATGAAGGCAGGCATCCACCCCGACTACAAGCCAGCCAGGGTCGTCTGCGCCTGCGGGAACGTCATCGAGACCCGCTCGACGCGCGGCGACTTCCACATCGAGATCTGCTCGGCCTGCCACCCCTTCTTCACGGGGAAGCAGAAGGTGCTCGACACCGCGGGCCGGATCGAGCGCTTCAAGACCCGCTACGCCGCCTCCCCGGCAGCCGCCCCCGCTCCCCGCAAGCCCGAGCCCAGGCCGGAGGTCCGGAAGGCCGAGGCCCCGAAGGAGAACCGAGCCGCCAAGCGGGCCAAGGCCAGCGCCGGGAAGCCGCGCCCCGAGCCCGCGCCCGAGGCTCCTCCGAAGCCCGAGGGGGCCTAGCCGGCCCGTGGACCGCGCCGGTCGCCGGGGGATCGCCGAGCTGCTCCTGGCGCTGGCGTTCGCCGCCCTGGCTGCAGCGGGAGCGGCCGCCATCTTCGGCGACGAGGTCCGGGGCCTGCTCGGAGGGGCGGCACGGTGAAGGCCCTGGCCGCCGCCGCCCTGATCCTCCTGGCCGGCTGTCCGGAGGAGCGCGGCGACGGTCGCCGGCGCGTGCCCTCGGCGCGCGTGCCGGCCGCCGTCCCGGTGGAGTCCCCGGCCCCGGACGCCGCCCGCCCCCCGCCGGCTCCCCCGCCCCGGACGCCGGCCTCGGG
>DATBLK010000370.1:0-5022 GCA_036555405.1 Anaeromyxobacteraceae bacterium | reverse complement strand
GAGGCGGCCCCCAGGTTGCCAGCCAGCAGGGCGGTGCGCGCCTGGAGGGCCAGGCCGAGGGGGCTCGCCGCGCGCGACGCGTGGTTCGCCGCGTTCCCGGCCTCGAGCCGGCCGAGCGCCAGGGCCGCGGTCGCGAGGTGCGCGTGGCCGGGAACCTCCGGGGCGCGGTCGGGCTCGACGAGGAGCGCCTCCGCCTCGGCGGCCGCCCGGGCGTCCCGGTAGTCGGCGAAGAGCATCGCCAGCGCGAAGGCGCGCATCGCGCCGGCCTCGACCGGGTCGAGGCGGGAGAGCGGCTCGAGGAGCTTGGCGGCCGCGAGGTAGCCGGCCTGCGTGTCGGCGCGCATCGCCACCGCGGCCCGCGCCATGCCGTCGCGCAGCACCTTGCGGCGGTGGTGGCTGCGGTATGCGAACCCGGCGGCGACCGCCACCCCGAGCGCCGCGACCACCGCGGCCGGCTTCACCCAGCGGGGAGGGCCGGCGCCGGAGGGCGGGGCGGGCTCGAGCTCCAGGTCCTCGGTGTGCAGCTCGACCGGGCCGGTCCCCTCCTCGGGCGGGTCTGCAGGCGGGCGGCGAGGGCGCTCGGCCATGGGCGCTCGGCCGAACGTCGGGCGGCGCTAGCCGCTCTTCTCCTCGCGCGGGTCCTCGCGCGCGACGCCGGACAGGACGTCGTTGACCGAGGGGAACCGCATGACCTCGGATCGGGCGATGCGCCAGGCTTGCTGGACGATCCAGGACAGCGACCGGTCCTGACGGTTTGCCTCGCTCTGGATCTCGGTCAGCATGTCCTCGGGGAAGTAGAGGGACTGCTTCCGTTTGTCGGTGCCGGCCATCGGGACTCCGGGGAGGCGTGGAAGTCTGCTAGCTTGTACGCCCTCGAAGCGTGCGGGGTCAAGAAACGCGGCGCCGCGGGGCCATTCACATGCAGAGAAAGACGGCTGCGCGCCCGCGCCCGAAAAAAAAAGAGGAGCCGACATCTCTGTCGGCTCCCCGAGGGCCCAGAGGGGGAGGGGGGGGACCCCTAGGCCCAACCCGGAAACTGTCGCGCGCCCCCTTCGGCGTCAACTCAATCGACCCCGCGCCTTCTCGGTCGGTCACCTCCGATTCGCGGAGGCCCGACTCCTCCCGGCGGCCCGTCGGCCGGACGCAGAATCCAGAACCCCGAGGAATCGAAGGAGTGTCCCAAGTCTTGGGGACGAGGGCGCGAAAGGCAAGCCCCCCAAAGCGGGCGGAGCTCCACCCTTTCGAGGCGGCCGTCCTGGAGACGGTCCGCCGCCGGCGGCTTCTCGGGCCGGCGGACTCGACGGTCGCGGCGCTCTCGGGCGGCCCCGACTCGACGGCCCTGGTCGCGGCCCTGTCCGCCCTCCACCGCGCCGGCGAGGCGGGGCCGGTGATCGCCTGCCACGTCGACCACGGCCTGCGGCCCGGCAGCGAACGCGACGCCGCCCACTGCCGGGGGCTGTGCGCCCGGCTCGGCCTGCGCTTCGCCGCGCGATCGGTGCGGGTCCGGCCCGGGAACGTCCAGGCGCAGGCGCGCCGCGCGCGCTACGCGGCGCTCCGGGCCGCCGCCGCCGAGGCCGGCGCCGCCCGCATCGCGACCGGCCACACCCGCGCCGACCAGGCCGAGACCGTGGTGCTCCGGTTGCTCCGCGGCGCCGGCGCGCGCGGCCTCGCGGGGATCCCGCCCCGCCGCGGCGCTCTGGTGCGGCCGCTCATCGACCGCTCGCGCGAGGAGGTCCTCGCCTATCTCGCCGCCCGCGGGCTCCCCGCCCTCGAGGACCCCAGCAACGCCACCGGGCGCTTCCTCCGGAACCGGGTGCGCGCCGAGGTCATGCCCGCCCTCCGCCGGCTGGCGCCGGCGGCGGAACGGGCGCTGGCCCGGGCCGCGGACCTCCTGCGGGGCGACGACCGGGCGCTGGAGCGCTCCGCCCGCGCCCTCCACCGCGGGAAGCGCGCCGAGGTGGAGGCGCTCCTCGCCGCGGCGGCGGCGGTCCGGCGCCGCGTCGTCCGCCGCCTGTGGAAGGCCGCGACCGGGAGCCGCCGCGGCCTCACCGCCGAGCACGTGGCGTCGGTGCTGCGCCTGCTGCGGCGCCCCCGGCCCGGCCGCATCTCGCTCCCGGGCGGCGTCGAGGCGCGGGTCGCGGGCGGCCGGCTCGAGATGGCGGGGGGGCGCGACGGCAACGACTGCGCCCCCGCTCGGGCGCTGTTATAGTTCGCGGAACCGCGGCGGAGGCAGCGCCGCGCAAGGGCAGGAAGGGCCGGGAAGGCAGGAAGGGAAGGACGCCTTGCGACAGAGCTACAAGACCGTGCTCCTCTGGGTGGTCCTGATCGCCATGTTCGGGGCCTTCTACCAGTTCTTCGCCCAGCACCGGTCGGAGCAGAAGGAGCTCGCCTTCTCCGACTTCGTCGCCAAGGTCGAGGCCGGCGAGGTCCGCGACGTCAACGTGAAGGACCTGAACTACTCCGGCCACATGAAGGACGGGAGCGAGTTCCACACCGTCGGGCCCGTCGACCCGATGGCCACCATCTTCGAGAAGCTGCGCCAGGCCCACGTCAAGGTGCTCTACGAGAAGCCGGAGCAGAACTCCTTCTGGGTGACGGTGCTGGTGCAGTACCTGCCGCTCGTCTTCCTCTTCCTCCTCTTCTTCTTCTTCATGCGCCAGCTCCAGTCGGGCGGCGGCAAGGCCATGAGCTTCGGGAAGTCCAAGGCGAAGCTCATGACCGAGCGGCACAACAAGGTCACCTTCGCCGACGTCGCCGGCATCGACGAGTCGAAGGACGAGCTCGAGGAGATCATCTCCTTCCTCAAGGACCCGAAGAGGTTCACCCGGCTCGGCGGCCGCATCCCCAAGGGCGTGCTGCTCATGGGACCGCCGGGCACCGGCAAGACGCTGCTGGCCCGCGCCGTCGCCGGCGAGGCCGGGGTGCCCTTCTTCTCCATCTCCGGCTCCGACTTCGTGGAGATGTTCGTCGGCGTGGGTGCGAGCCGGGTGCGGGACCTCTTCGAGCAGGGCAAGAAGAACGCCCCCTGCATCATCTTCATCGACGAGATCGACGCCGTCGGCCGCCACCGCGGCGCCGGCCTCGGCGGCGGCCACGACGAGCGCGAGCAGACGCTGAACCAGCTCCTGGTGGAGATGGACGGCTTCGAGTCGAACGAGGGCGTGATCCTCATCGCCGCCACCAACCGCCCCGACGTCCTCGACCCGGCGCTGCTGCGGCCCGGGCGCTTCGACCGCCGCATCGTGGTGCCCAGGCCCGACCTGAACGGCCGGCTGGGGATCCTGAAGGTCCACACCAAGAAGGTGCCGCTCGACGGCCTGGTGGACCTCACGCAGATCGCCAAGGGGACGCCCGGCTTCTCCGGCGCCGACATCGAGAACCTGGTGAACGAGGCGGCGCTCTACGCCGCCCGGCGCAACAAGGAGAAGGTGAACCTCGACGATTTCGAGTTCGCCAAGGACAAGGTGCTGATGGGGACCGAACGCCGCTCGATGATCATCAGCGAGAAGGAGAAGCGCACCACCGCCATCCACGAGGCGGGCCACGCGCTGGTGGCGCGCATCCTCCCCGGCACCGACCCGGTGCACAAGGTGACCATCATCCCCCGCGGCCGGGCCCTGGGGCTGACGCAGCAGCTCCCCCAGGAGGACCGGCTGAACATCAACCAGGAGTTCGCGCTCAACCAGATCGCCATCCTCATGGGCGGCCGCGTCGCCGAGGAGATCACCTTCGGGCAGAGGACCACCGGGGCCGGCAACGACATCGAGGTGGCGACCAACCTGGCTCGCTCCATGGTCTGCGAGTGGGGCATGAGCGAGAGGATGGGGCCGCTCGCCTTCGGCAAGAAGGAGGGGGAGGTCTTCCTGGGCCGCGACATGGCCTCGGTGCAGAGCTACTCCGAGGAGACGGCCCGCGACATCGACGCCGAGGTGCGCCGGATCGTCACCGAGCAGTACCAGCGGGCCCGGCAGGTGCTCCTCGAGAACCGCCCCACCCTCGAGCGGATCGCCGGGGCGCTCCTCGAGCACGAGACCCTGGACGCCGCCGACATCGACAAGCTCATGGCCGGCGGCCACATCGACCGGACCCCGCCCGCGAAGCCGCCCGCCGCCCCTCCGGCGGACAAGGAGAAGGCGCGCAAGCCGGGCCTCCTCGACGCGCTCGGCGTTCCCAAGCCCGAGCCCGGCAAGGCCTGAGCTCCCGGGCCCTCGAGCCGCAGCGAGGGCCGGGCCGAGGGCGCGTGGAGCCGCTCCGCATCGGGTCCCGCCTCTTCGAGGGCGCGGGCCCCTTCCTCGTCGGCGTGGTGAACGTCACCCCCGACTCCTTCTCCGACGGCGGCGCCTTCCTCGAGCCGGTCGCGGCGGCGGCACACGCCGAGCGCCTCCTGGCCGAGGGCGCCGACGTCCTGGACCTCGGCGGCGAGTCGACGCGCCCCGGCGCCGCGCCCGTCCCGGCGGCGGAGGAGATCCGCCGGGTGGTGCCGGTCGTGGAGCGGCTCCGCGCCCGCGGCTGCGCCGCGCCCATCTCCGTCGACACCTCGAAGCCGGAGGTGGCGGCGGCGGCGCTGGCGGCGGGCGCCGACCTCGTGAACGACGTGCGGGGCCTGGCGGCGCCGGGGATGGCCGAGCTCCTGGCGGCGCGCGCCGCGCCGGCGGTGCTGGTGCACAGCCGGGGGACGGCCGCCGGGGAGCGCTCGCCGGGCGCCTACCGCGACGTCGTCGAGGAGGTGGCGAGCGAGCTGGCGGCCTCGCTGGCGCGGGCGGTGCGCCTGGGCGTCGCCGAGGAGCGCGTGGTCCTCGACCCCGGCATCGGCTTCGCCAAGACGGCGGCGCAGAGCCTGGCGCTGCTCGCCGGGCTGCCGAGGCTGCGGGAGCTGGGCCGGCCGCTCCTCGTCGGGCCGTCGCGGAAGAGCTTCATCGGCGAGGTCGCCGGCGCCCCGCCGGCGGAGCGCCTGCCGGGGACGCTGGCGGCGGTGGCGGCCTGCGTCCTGGCCGGCGTCGAGTTCCTCCGCGTCCACGACGT
>DATBLK010000219.1:0-10680 GCA_036555405.1 Anaeromyxobacteraceae bacterium | reverse complement strand
AGGCCGGACGGACGGCGTCGCCGGTCTCGCCCGCCCCGGCGATGCGGTCGGCGAGCACGGCGACCGGTGCGCCCCCGGCGTCGACGAGCAGCGCCGCCGCGGCCGGCGGGCCCGGCGATCCGCCGAAGAGCACGGGCAGGTCGAGGACCGGGAGCAGCGCCCGCTCGTGGTAGAGCAGGCCGCGGTGGGCGGCGGGCGCCAGCGGGACCGGGAAGACCCGCGGCGACTCGACGACGCGCACCAGGAAGGAAAGCGGAGCCGCCCAGCGGCGACCCCCGCGCTCGAAGACCAGCTCGCGGCCGCCGCCGACGTCGGCCTCGGAGGGCGACCCGGAGGGATCGGCCGCGGGAGCCAGCGGCACCCAGCTCGCCGCCGCCGCTCCGAGCTCCAGCCAGACCTCGCCGGCGGCGACCAGCGCGCCCAGGAAGGGAGGGGGCTGCGGCAGCAGCGTGCGCGCCGGGAGCTGGAAGACCTCGGCCTGGCCGAGGTCGAGGATGCCGTGGACCGCGTCGACCCGCAGCGCCGCGGGCGGCTCCCCTGCCCCGATCACCGCGAGGCGGCCCGGCGGCCCCGAGAGCCCGAGGGCGACCGCGAGGGGCAGGGCCGGCACCATCTCCCCGCGCACCTCCACCTCGGCCCGGGCCGCCTCCAGCGACAGGACCTCGCGGACCAGTGAAAGGCGCAGCGCCAGGCGAACCCCGCCCACAGTGAAGAGCAGCGCCCTGCGCTCCGCCGGTGACGCAGCCATCCCATCTGTCATACTACGCACGATGCTGGCTTCGGTTCTCCTCGTCGACGACGAGCGCTTCGCGCGGACCGTCTACTCGGACTACCTGCGGGGCACCGGCTTCGAGGTCGAGGTCGCCGAGGACGCGCGCTCCGCGCTGGAGGCGCTGCAGCAGAGGCGCTTCGACGTCCTGCTCACCGACGTCATCCTCCCGGGCGCGGACGGCCTCGAGCTGCTGGCGCAGGCGAAGCAGAGCGACCCGGCGATGGAGGCGCTGGTCCTCACCGCCCTCGACCGCGTCGACACCGCGGTGCGGGCCATGAAGTCCGGGGCCTCCGACTACCTGGTGAAGCCGGTCACGCCCGAGGCCCTGCACGTCGCGGTTCAGCGCTGCCTCTCCACGCGCCAGCTCCTCGCCGAGAACAAGCCCCTCCGCTCGCACGTGCGCCTCTTCGAGACCTGCCAGCGCCTGGCGGCGACGATGGAGCACGAGAAGCTGGTCTCGATGGGGCTCGCCGCGGTCGTCGGGGAGCTCGGGGCCTCGGCCGGCGCGCTCCTGGAGCGGACGCAAGGCGGCATGGTGGTCACCGGCCTCTTCGGTCTCGACGACCGGGGGGGCGAGTCGCTGCGCGCCGCCGCCGACGGCGGCCTCTCCGGGCTCCGCGCCGCCCAGCGCTTCGAGCTGGCCGGCGGCGGCCGGGCCCTGCTCCTCCCGGTCCTCGACGGCCAGAAGCTGCTCGGCGCCGCCGTGGTCCCCGTCGCCGGCGAACCCGAGGAGGAGGCGGTCCGCTCGGCCGAGTTCGTCTGCAGCCACCTCGGGCTCGCGCTCCGCACCCAGGGCCGGCTCCGCCAGGTAGAGGGCCTCGCCTACCTCGACGACCTCACCCGGCTCTACAACACCCGCTTCCTCGACCTGGTGCTCGACCGCGAGATCCGCGACGGCCGTCCCTTCACCGTCCTCTTCCTCGACCTCGACCACTTCAAGTCGGTGAACGACCAGCACGGGCACATGGTCGGCTCCAAGCTCCTCGTCGAGGTGGCCCGGGTGCTCCGGGCCTGCGTCCGCGACGACGACGTCGTGGTCCGCTACGGCGGCGACGAGTACGTGGCGGTCCTGGTGGGCATCGACTCGGGCGGCGCGCTCAAGGTCGCGGAGCGCATCCGCCGCTCCGTCGAGGACCACGCCTTCCTCGCCGCCGAGGGGACTCGGGTGCACGTCACCTGCTCCATCGGGCTCGCGAGCGTCCCCGAGCACTCCAACGGAAAGCAGGAGATCCTCGACCTCGCCGACCGGGCGATGTACCGGGGCAAGCGCTCCAGCCGGAACGTCGTCTACATCGCCTCGAAGGACCTGCCGCCCGCCCCGGCTCGCGAGGGGTAGGCGCCCCACGAACACGGGGCCCCGGCCTTGCGACCGGGGCCCCGCCGGCGACGACACCCGGGTTCCGCCCGTGAAAGCACGTAGTTGCGGCTGCCCTCGCCGAATCTTTGCCTACACCAAACTACATCGGCGCAGGTCCTTCTGCTGGCGATCTTGGCGCCGAACCTCCGCCGGAGTCAACGCGCGCCATGACGCGCTGCGGTATCCGGCCTGCGGGGCGACCGGGCGAGGGCGCGGCAGCCCCTAGTAGTCCATCTCGTCCATGTCGGGCATGCCGCCCATGCCACCGCCGCCCCCGCCACCCTGCTTCCTCGGCTTCTTCGGCTTCTCGGCCACGATGGCCTCGGTCGTGAGGAGGAGGCCCGCCACGCTCGCCGCGTTCTGCAGGGCGGTCCGCGCGACCTTGGTCGGGTCTATGACGCCGGCCTTCACCAGGTCCTCGTAGACCTCGGTGGCGGCGTTGAAGCCGAAGCTCCCCTCGCCGTCCTGGATCTTCTGGACCACCACCGCGCCCTCCAGGCCCGCGTTCTCGGCGATGCGCCGCGCCGGGTGCGCGAGCGCCTTCCGGACGATGTCGACGCCGAAGCGCTCCTCGCCCTCCTTCTCCACCTGCACCTTCTTCAGCGCCGGCAGGCTGCGCAGGTAGGCGACGCCCCCGCCGACGAGGATGCCCTCCTCCACCGCGGCGCGGGTGGCGTGGAGCGCGTCCTCGACGCGGGCCTTCTTCTCCTTCATCTCCGTCTCGGTGGCGGCACCCACCTTCACGAGCGCCACCCCGCCGACCAGCTTCGCCAGCCTCTCCTGGAGCTTCTCCTTGTCGTAGTCGCTGGTCGTCTCCTCGATCTGCGCCCGGATCTGCTTGATGCGGCCCTCGATGTCCGCCTTCTTGCCGGCGCCGTCGACGACGGTGGTGTTGTCCTTGTCGACGGTGATGCGCTTGGCGCGGCCCAGGTCCTTGAGGCTCACCTGCTCGAGCTTCAGGCCCAGCTCCTCGGCGATGACGTTGCCGCCGGTCAGCACCGCCAGGTCCTTCAGCATCTCCTTCCGGCGGTCGCCGAAGCCGGGGGCCTTCACGGCGCAGACCGCCAGCGTGCCGCGGAGCCTGTTCACCACCAGGGTGGCCAGCGCCTCGCCCTCGACGTCCTCGGCGACGATGAGGAGCGGCTTCCCGCTCCGGGCCACCTGCTCCAGCAAGGGGACGAGGTCCGCCATCGCCGAGATCTTCTTCTCGGTGATGAGGAGGTAGGCATCCTCGAGGACGGACTCCATCCGCTCCGCGTTGGTGACGAAGTAGGGCGAGACGTAGCCCCGGTCGAACTGCATCCCCTCGACGACCTCCATCGTCGTCTCGAGCCCCTTCGCCTCCTCGACGGTGATGACGCCCTCCTTGCCCACCTTCTCCATGGCGTCGGCCAGGATGCCGCCGATGGTCTCGTCGCCGTTCGCGGAGATGGTTCCGACCTGGGCGATCTCCTTCCTGCCCTGCGTCGGCTTCGACATCCTCCTCAGCTCCGCCACCACGGACTCGACCGCCTTGTCGATCCCGCGCTTGAGGTCCATGGGGTTGTGGCCCGCGGCCACGAGCCGGAGCCCTTCCTCGTAGATGGCGCTCGCCAGGATGGTGGCGGTGGTGGTGCCGTCGCCCGCCTTGTCGCTGGTCCTGGTGGCGACCTCGCGGATCATCTGCGCGCCCATGTTCTCGAAGCGCGGCTCGACCTCGATCTCCTTGGCGACCGTGACGCCGTCCTTGGTCACCGTGGGGGGACCGAAGCTCCTCTCGATGACGACGTTGCGCCCCCTGGGGCCGAGCGTCACCGCCACGGCCTCGGCGAGCGTCTGCACGCCGCGCAGGATGGACTCGCGCGCGGACTGGTGGAAGGCGATCTCCTTGGCAGCCATGGTCATCTCCTCTTCCTGGAAACCTTCGTGATGTCGATGAGTTCCGTCCCGGGCCCCGCTGGCAGTCGCCTCGGGCGAGCGCTAATGTAAGGGCTTCCTGCGGCGGGTCAAGCGCGGCGTCGCCACGGCGATGGCGCCGAGGTTGACCTCGGCCGGCTCGCGGGGCTAGGCCCGGATCATGGCGCGCGACCGTTCGGAGGAGGCGCGGCGGCTCCTCGAGGAGGCCCACGCGGCGCTCGAGGCCGACGCGGCCGAGGAGGCCCTGGACCTCGCCGCGCGCGGGGAGGGCCTCGCCGGCCCGGGAGGCGACCCCGAGCTCCGCGCCGACCTCCGCCTCGCCCGGGCGTCTGCCCTGAACCAGCTCGGGCGCAACGACGAGGCGCAGGCGGCGGCCGACGCCATCCTCGCCGAGAACCCCGACGACCTCGACGCCATGCTGGAGCGCGCCTTCGCCCTCTGGGAGCGGATGCGCCTCGACGACGCCGCGGCGCAGCTCCGCGAGATCCTGCGGCGCGCGCCCGAGGAGGCCTGGGCTCACCATACGCTCGGCCTCATCGCCGAGCGCCGCGGCGACCGGCGCGAGGCGGAGCGCCGCTTCCGGCGCGCGCGGCGCCTCGACCCCGGCGAGTTCCCCGAGCCCCCCTGCCTGGACCCGGAGGCCTTCGACGCCGCCGTCGAGGAGGCCCTGGCGGCGCTGCCCCGCCAGGTCAGCCGCTGGCTGGAGAACGTGGCCATCGCCGTCGAGGACGTCCCCGCCGACGACGACCTGCTGGGCGCCGACCCGCCGCTGTCGCCGGCCATCCTCGGGATCTTCCGCGGCGCGCCGCTCGCCGAGAAGCGCTCCATGGACCCCTGGAGCCACTTCCCCTCCTCCATCGTCCTCTACCAGCGAAATCTGGAGAGGTTCGCCCGGAACCGCGAGGAGCTGGTCGAGCAGATCGAGGTCACGCTGCTCCACGAGGTGGGCCACTTCCTCGGGCTCGACGAGGACGCCCTCCGCGACCGCGGCCTCGACTGAGCGGCCGGATCGTCCGAAAAATTGACCGGTTGTGGTCGATATCGCATCGTCGGCGCGCATGGGCCACGTCATCGAGTCGATGGAGCTCGCGCAGGTCCTCGCCGAGGCCGAGGACATCGCACGCAACGTGAACCAGAAGCTCACCAGCGCCCACCAGCTCCTCGCCTTCTTCACCGTACCCAACCGGGCCGAGGTGCTCCTCAAGGAGCGGGGCGTCGACGAGGACCGCATCCTCCTCGCGCTCGGCGGCGCGCCGAAGGAGCCGGAGGGAGTGGAACGCGACCTCCGCGAGCGGGCGCGCGAGGTGGCCGCCTCGCTCGGCGCCGACGAGGTGGACTGCCTGCACCTCCTCATCGCCATGAGCCGGGTGCGTCACGCCTGCGCCTACCAGCTCCTCTCCGACTGCGGCCTGGCGCTCCCCTCGCTGCGAAACGTGGCCCTCTCGTATTTCACCGCCCGTATGCCCCGGCGGCTCCGGGAGCTGGCGCCGCAGCCGGCGCGGGGGTCCCCGCTGTCCCCGCGACCGGGGATTGCGAGGGAGGAGAACCCGGAGGCGGAGCTCGACGGCGGAGGCTCGACCGCGACCTCCTCCCCCTCACCCTTGCCCTCTCCCCCTTCGGGGGAGAGGGAAGGCTCGACGGAGGTCACTCCCCCTCTCCCCCGCACCGGCGGGGGAGAGGGCCGGCTTGAGGGGGGAGGCGCGACCCCGACCGCGACCGCAAGGGCGCGACCCACGTCCCCGCACGCCCTCGACCCCAAGGCGTTTCCCTGGCTCGCGTCGCTCGGCCGGAACCTCACCGAGCAGGCGTCGCTCGGGAAGCTCGACCCGCTCGTGGGCCGCGAGCGGGAGGTCGAGCAGGCCATCGACGTCCTCGGCAAGCGGCGCACCAACAACCCCCTCCTGGTGGGCGAGCCGGGGGTGGGGAAGACCGCCATCGCCGAGGGCATCGCCCAGCGGCTCCTGGCGGAGCGCCAGGACCGGGTGGTGGTGGAGCTCGACATGGCGAGCGTTCTCGCGGGAACGCAGCTGCGGGGCTCCTTCTCCGAGAAGCTCTGCGGCATCAAGGACGAGGTGCGGCGCGCCCGCGGCCGGGTCGTGGTCTTCATCGACGAGGTCCACACCGTGGTGGGAGCCGGGGCCACCGGCGAGGGCTCGCAGGACGCCGCCAACGAGCTCAAGGCGGCGCTGGCGCGCGGCGAGTTTCCCTGCATCGGCGCCACCACCCACGACGAGTACCGCAAGCACATCGAGCGCGACGCGGCGCTGGAGCGGCGCTTCACCCCGGTGCTGGTGCGCGAGCCGTCGGTGAAGGACACGGTCGTCATCCTGGATGGGCTCAGGCCCCGCTACGAGCAGCACCACCGGGTGCGATACGCCGCCGACGCGGTGGAGGCCGCGGCCGCCCTCTCGGCCCGCTACGTCTCGGACCGGTTCCTCCCCGACAAGGCGGTGGCGGCGCTGGACCTCGCCGGCTCGCGCGCGCGCCGGGCCGGCGCCGCGGAGGTCGACGCGGCGCAGGTGGCGCGGGTTGTGGCGGCGATGGCCGGCCTTCCGGAGTCGCGCCTCCTCGCGACCGACCGCGAGCGGCTCCTCGGGCTGGAGCGGGCGCTGGCCGAGCGGCTGGTGGGCCACGAGAGCGCCGTCGCCCGCGTGGCCGCCGTGGTCCGCCGGAACTACGCCGGCTTCGCCTCGCGGCGGCCCATGGGGAGCTTCCTCTTCCTCGGCCCCACCGGCGTGGGGAAGACCGAGCTCGCCCGGGCGCTCGCCGAGGCGCTCTTCGGGAGCCGCGACGCCCTCGTCCGGGTGGACATGAGCGAGTGCGCCGAGCCCACGGGCGTGGCCCGGCTGGTGGGCGCCGCTCCCGGCTACGTCGGCTACGGCGAGGGCGGCCAGCTCACCGACGCCGTGAGGCGGCGTCCCTCCAGCGTCGTTCTCCTCGACGAGGTCGAGAAGGCGCACCGCGACGTCCTCATGCTCCTCCTCCAGATCCTGGAGGAGGGCCGGCTGACCGACGGGCGCGGGCGCCAGGTGGACTTCAGCGCCGCGGTCCTGGTCCTGACCTCGAACCTCGGCGGCGAGGAGGCGGCGCGCGCCGCCAGCGGCGTCGTCGGCTTCGGCGCCGCCGCCGAGGTCCCGCGGGCGGAGCGGGCCGCGGCTGCGGCCCGCCGCGCCCTCCCCGCCGAGCTCTGGAACAGGCTCGACGAGCGCATCGTCTTCGCGCCGCTCTCGCGCGACGAGCTGGCGCGGGTGGCGCGCCTCCTCCTCGCCGAGTCCTCGGACCGGCTCCACGGCGAGCGACAGATCCGCTTCCGCGCCGGCGACGACGTCGTCGCCCGCCTCCTCGAGGAGGGGATCGACGCCGCCCTCGGGGCCCGACCCATGCGCGCGGCGGTGCAGCGCCTCGTCGAGGCGCCGCTCGCCGAGCGCATCCTGCGCGGCGAGTTCGCGCCCGGGGACGAGGTCCAGGTGAAGGCCGGCGGCGCCGAGCTGCTCTTCGCCCGCGCCTGACCCCCCGGCGCACCCCTCATGGGGCGCCGGCGCCGGCCTCGCATCCAGGGCGGCCCCCAGCCGCGTCCAACCGGTCGAGCAGGTGAAGACCGCCAGGAGGCGTCCATGGACCGCGGCTGGATCGACGGCAACATCACCGGCATCCTCCTCACGATGATCGTCTTCTCCTTCACGGCGATCATGGTCGGGACCGTCGTGTGGGCGCGCCACCGGGCGCGGGAGCTTCGCCACGCCACCATCCGCCTCGCGCTCGAGAAGGGCCAGCCCCTGCCGCCCGAGATCCTCGACGCCAGCGCGCGGCGCGACACCGACCTCGGGCGCGGCGTGAAGCTCCTCTTCCTGGGGCTCGGCCTCGCGAGCTTCCTCTGGCTCATGGACAAGCACGCCTGGCCGGTGGGGTTGATCCTCATCGCCCTGGGCCTGGGGCACCTCGTCTCCCACTGGCTGGCGCGCCCCGGCGCTCCGGCGCGGCCCGGCGCGCCGTAGACTCGGGGTCATGGGCCCGCCGGACGCCGACCTCGTCGCCCGCGTCCTCGCCGACGACGACCGCCGAGCCTTCGCGGAGCTGGTGCGCCGCCACCAGTCGGCGGTGCGCGGGCTGCTTCGCCGGCTCGGCGCCGGGGACGCGGCTACGGCCGACGACCTGGCGCAGGAGGCCTTCCTGCTCTCCTACCGGAAGCTCGCGAGCTGGCGGGGCGAGGGACGGTTCTCCACCTGGCTGTACCGCATCGCCTGGAACGCCTGGGCCTCCCAGGCCCGCCGCGCCCCGGCGCCCCTGCCGCCCGAGCCGGCGCCCCCCAGGCCGGCGGCCGACGCCGCCCTGGAGCGGCACGACCTGGAGCGCGCGCTCGCCCGCCTCCGCCAGGAAGAGCGGACCGCGCTGGCCCTCACCTGCGTCGGCGAGGTCACCCACGAGGAAGCGGCCGCGATCCTCGACTGGCCGCTCGGCACCCTGAAGGCCCACGTCCTGCGAGGCAAGGAGAAGCTGCGGCGGCTCCTGGTCGCCGCGGAGGAGACCCCATGACCGGCCCCGATCGCCTGGAGGAGCTGCTCGCCGGCGAGCCCCACCTCGACGACGGCGGGTTCACGGAGCGCGTCCTGGCGCGGCTTCCGCCGCGGCGCCGCGACCACTGGCCACTGGTCATGTCCGTCTCGGCGGCGGCGGCCGCCGGCGTGGCCGCGGCCGAGCTGCCCGCCCTGCTGGCCTGGGCGCGCGCGGCGCTGTCGGCCGCGCCCGCCGGCGTCCCCCCCTCGCTCCTCGCCGCCGCCGGCGCGACGCTCCTCGCCGCGGCGGTGGCGGCGCTGGCGATGGCGGCGGAGTGACGCCGCGTCAGCGGTAGAGGCCGTGCTCCTGGAGGTAGGCGAGCACCCTGCGCGGCACCAGGTGCGAGACGTCCTCGCCCCGCGCCAGCCGCGCCCGCACCTCGGTGGAGGACACGGCGGGGAGGAGCGGCCGGCCGCCGGCGCCGTCCTCGTGTCCCTGGCGGCCGACCACCACGATCCGCGCCAGCTCCTGCACCCGCTCCCAGCGGTGCCAGGTCCGCGTCTCGGGGAGGAGGTCGGTGCCGACGACGAGGGCGAAGCGGAGGTCCGGATGCTCGGCCCGAAGGTGCTCCAGGGTTCGCGCCGTGCGGCCCACGAGCGGGTCGTCCCGGAGGTCCGCCTCGGCGGCGCAGACGTGGAGGCCGCGGACGGTGAGGGCGGCGAGCCGGCACATCCGCACCCGGTCCTGGAAGGGAGCCAGCGCCTTGCCGAACGGGTGGCTGTAGCTCGGCAGGAGCCACACCGCCGCCACCGGCTCGGTGGCGAGCACGTACCAGGCGGCCATGAGGTGGCCGACGTGCGGCGGGTTGAACGACCCTCCCAGGAGCGCGATCTCCTTCACGCGGGGGGAGCGTATCAGGCTTCGTAGAGGAGGTAGGGCCGGCGCCGGCGGGCGAAGGCGCGCTCCTCCCGCGCCCAGGCGGGCGCCAGGGAGCGCCAGCCCTCCCCGCGCTCCAGCGCCTGCCGCTCGCGGGCCGAGCCGCACAGGAGGTCGAAGGCAGGCACGCCCTCGACGAACTCGTAGCTCTCGGCCCGCCAGCGGAAGCGCCCCGGGTCCTGCGCCCTGGCCGCGGCCGCGAGCGCGACCCCGGTGCGGAACGGCCGGAAGGCGGAGGCGTCGGCGACGTGGATCTGGACGCCGTGGCAGCGGGTGCCGGCGTGCTTGTCCCAGGCGGGCACGAAGCTCGCCGAGCGGAAGCGGACGCCGGGGAGCCGCTCGGCCTCGAGGGCCGCAGCCAGGCGGTCGGCGTCGAGCCAGGGCGCGCCCGCCAGCTCGAAGGGCCGCGTCGTCCCCCTCCCCTCCGAGAGGTTCGTGCCCTCGAGGAGGCAGGCTCCAGGGTAGACCAGGGCCGTCTCCGGCGTGGGCATGTTGGGCGAGGGCATCACCCACGGGAGGCCGGTCTCCGCCGCGGGCATCCCCCGGCGCCAGCCGCGGCAGCGGATCACCGTGAGCTCGACGTCGATGCGGCGCTCCGCGCGGTAGAGCCCGGCGAGCTCGCCCACCGTCATGCCGTGGCGCACCGCCACGTCGTGCATCCCGCAGAAGCTCTCGAAGCCGGGGCGCAGCGCCGGTCCCTCGACGAGGAGGCCGCCCAGGGGGTTCGGCCGGTCGAGGACCACGAGGGAGACGCCGGCGGCGGCCGCCGCCTCCATGCAGAGCAGCATCGTCGCCTGGAAGGTGTACCAGCGGCTTCCCACGTCCTGGAGGTCGAAGACCAGCGCGTCGAGGCCGCGGAGGTGCTCCGGCGCCGGCCGGAGCGAGGCGGCGCCGCGCCCGTAGAGCGAGTGCACCGGCGCGCCCGTGCGCCGGTCGCGCTCCTCCTCCACCGCGGCCATGTACTGCGCGTCGCCGCGGGCGCCGTGCTCCGGGCCGAAGAGCGAGGCCAGCCGCACGCCTCCGCCGTGGAGGAGGTCGGCGGCGTGGCGCAGGTGCCGGTCCACCGCGGCGGGGTTGCAGACGAGCCCCACCGCGAGGCCGCGGAGGGGCTCGAAGCGGGCGGCCGCGAGGACGTCGAGCCCGCTCGAGACCCCGTCGCGAGGGCGGGCCCGCGCGCCGGTCCGACCGGCGGGCCGAGCGCGGCGGCGAGAGCGCGACATGCGCC
>DATBLK010000206.1:0-10060 GCA_036555405.1 Anaeromyxobacteraceae bacterium | reverse complement strand
GCGGAAGATGGGGCTGCGCGGCAGCTCCACCTGCCCGCTCACCTTCGAGGGGGCGCGGGTGCCCGGCGACGCGCTCCTCGGCGAGGCCGGCACCGGCCACCGCATCGCCTTCAACGTCCTGAACGTGGGGAGGTTGAAGCTCGGCGGCGGGTGCGTCGCCGGGGCGCGCAACGTCCTCGAGATCGCCACCCAGTACGCCCGGGAGCGCAAGGCCTTCGGCCAGGTCATCGCCGGGTTCGGCCTGGTCCGCGAGAAGCTGGCGCGGATGGCGGCCCTGGTCTACGTGGGCGAGGCGATGACCCACCGCACCGCGGGGCTCATCGACGAGCGGGTGGCAGCCGCGGGCGCGGCGCGCGGGACGCCGGAGCACGACCGGGCCACGGTGGCCGCCGCCGAGGAGTACGCGGCCGAGGCCTCGATCCTGAAGGTCTGGTGCACCGAGGCGCTCGGCTGGGTGGCCGACGAGGCGCTTCAGATACACGGCGGCTACGGCTTCGTGGAGGAGTACGCCGTCGAGCGCATCTTCCGCGACCAGCGCGTGAACCGCATCTTCGAGGGGACGAACGAGATCAACCGCATGCTCATCCCCGGGACGCTGCTGCGGCGGGCGATGAAGGGCGCCTTCCCCTATCTGGAGATGGCCCGTGCGGTGACCGGGGCCGTGTCCCGGGCCGAGGACCCGCGCTTCCCGCCGGGACCGCTGGCGCGGGAGCAGCGCCTCGCCGAGCTGAACAAGCGACTGGCGATCTACGCCATGCAGGCGGCGGTGGACGTCCTGGGCCCGGCCATCGCCGAGCGCCAGGAGGTGCTGGCCGCCCTCGCCGACGCGATGATGGAGGCCTACGCGGTCGACAGCGCGGTCTGCCGTGCGCTCCAGGCGCCGGGCGTCCGGACCGACCCGGTGGCCGAGGCCTGCGTCCGGCTCTACGCCCTGGAGGCCCACGAGCGCGCCCAGCGCCGGGCGCGCGACGCGGTGCGGGCCGCCGTGCCCGAGCCGGCCGCCTGCCGCGCCCACCTCGCCGGCCTCCGGACCCTGGCAGACGAGGATCCGGTCGACGTCCTCGCGCTCCGCGAGCAGATCGCCGAGGCGGTGGTCCAGGCGGGGCGCTACCCCATCTCCCGGGAGTGAACGATGAAGGCGGCCTTCGTCCTCGTGAAGTGCGACCTCGGCAAGGTGAAGGAGGTGGCCCGGCTCCTCATGGAGATCGACGGGGTCTCGGAGATCCACTCCATCACCGGCCCCTGGGACCTCATCGTCAAGCTCTACGCCCCGAGCGTGGAGGACTTCGGCACGCTCATCCCCGACCAGCTCCAGCGCGTGCCGGGCGTGAAGGAGACGGAGACCCTGCTGGCCTTCCGGGCCTTCGAGCCGGCGCGGTAGGGGCGCCCCGCCCTCAGGTGCCCAGGTCCCGCCGGATCATCCGGATCGCCGCCAGCAGGAAGGCGAGGGCCAGCGGTCCGAGGAGGATCCCCAGGGCGCCGAAGGCGGCGATGCCGCCGATGAGGGTGAAGAAGATCACCACCGGGTGGACGGCGAGGCCGCGGCGCAGCAGCGCCGGCTTCACGAAGTTGTCGATGAGCGAGACCGGGATCGCCCAGGCGAGGAGGAAGGCGCCCGGGAGCGTGCGCCCGGTGGCGAGCTGCAGCACGGCGATGGCCACCACCATGGGGGTCGCGCCCAGCACCGGGACCAGGGCGACGAGGAAGGTGACGAACCCGAAGAAGACGGCGTGGGGGACGCCGGCGACGAGGTAGCCGAGGAGCGCCGCCACCGACTGGACGGTCGAGGTGGCGATCGACGACAGGAGGACCGCCACCGTGGCGCGCCGGAAGTCGCCGAGGAGCTCCGCCACCTGTCCGCGCTGCAGCGGCATGGACTCGTCGAGCCAGCGCACCAGCGCCGGCCCGTCGACGAGCAGGAAGAAGAAGGCGACCAGGAAGAGGAGCGTCTTCAGCGCCAGGACGCCGGTGGCGCCGATGAAGCCGCCCAGGAGCGCCGCGGCGCGCCCCCCCTGCTCGGCCGCGATCGACCCCAGCGCCTGGAGATCGGTGGGGAGCTCGCGCAGAGTGCGGGCCGCCAGCTCGTCGAGCGGCCCGGGGAGCCGGGCCGCCAGGCCGGCCAGACCCTCGCTCTGCACCGCCTGGCGCACCCACTCGCTGCCGGCACCCACCTGCTGCAGGGCAAGGAAGCCGAGCCAGCCGATGGGCAGCACCGCGGCCAGGACCACGACCGTCGTCATCCCCAGGGCCGCCCAGCCGCGCCTGCCGCCGAGCGCCGCCGCCAGCCGCTCGTTCAGGGGGTAGAGGGCGCCGGCGAGCACCGCGGCGACGAGGAGAGGGGCCGCGAACGGGGCGACCATCGCCCCGACCAGGGCCACCGCCAAGGCGGCGAGCAGGAAGAGGGCGGCGCGGGTCGTCCGGGCGGGGACCATGCTCTAGAGGTTCGCGTGCACGCGGGCGGGCGGGACGCCGGCGAGGGCCAGGGTGCGGCGGACGCCCTCCACCATCCCCCGCATGCCGCAGACGAAGGCCACGGCGTCGCCGGGCGGCGCGCCGCCGAAGGCGAGCGAGGCCGCCACCTCCTGGACCCGCCCGCGGACGCCGCGCCAGGCGTGGTCCTCGCGCGAGGGGCAGAGCACGACGCGGACGCCCCGCCGCTCCCAGGCGAGGTGCTCGCCCAGGTAGGCGAAGTCGGCGTGGCGGCGCTGGCCGTAGAAGAGCGTGATGCGGCCGCTCTCGTCCCGGTGCGCCGTAAGGTGCTGGACCAGCGCGCGGATGGGGGCGATCCCGGAGCCGGCGGCGAAGAGCAGGACGTCGCGCCCGCGCGCCTCCTCCACCGGGAAGCCCTTGCCGAAGGGGGCCGAGACGTGGAGGAGGCCGCCGGCGGTCGCCGCGGCGACCGCGGCGTCCACCACGCTGCGGCCGCGCTTCAGGAGCAGGTCGGCGCGGCCCTCCGGCTCGGGCGCGCTCGCCAGCGCGAAGTAGGCCTCGCCCCTGGGGGTCCGGATCTTCACCATCTGTCCGGGCCGCCGGTGGGCGGCGGCGAGGGCGGCCGGCATCCGGATCCGGACGCCGCGCATCGCCGGCGTCTCGTCCCAGGCCTCGAGCACCTCGGCGGCGCCGGAGGGCGTGGCGGCGAGCAGCACGGTCGGAGAAGCTACCACGGCGGCGAGCGCGCCGGATGGACGCGGCGGGTCACTCCCAGCCGGGGGCGCGGCGCGCCGGCCAGTCGGCGGCGCGCACGCAGCCGGCGCGCAGCGCCGCCAGCGGGTAGAAGCGGCCGCGCCAGGCGACGCCGCCGCGGATCTCGGTGACCGCGGCGCTCGCCAGGAAGACGCCGGCCAGCGCCGCGGCCGCCGGCGCGGCCAGGAGCCCCTCGAGCCCGGTCCCGCCGCAGGAGCGCCGGGCCGCGGCGCCCTGGACGCCCGCCGCCAGGGCCAGCGCCGCGGCGCCCGCGAGCCGGGCCGGCGCCGGCCCGCCCAGGGCCAGGAGCGGCACCGCCGAGAGCAGGAGCAGGCCGGCGGCGGCGCCGGCGGCCGCGAGCCAGCGGTACTCGAAGGCCGCGAAGACGTTCTTCACGAGCCCGCGGACGGTGGCCGCGAGCCCGTGCTGCCAGCGCACCGACACCAGGCCGCCCGACTCCACGGCCCCCTGCGGGAAGCCGCTGCGCCGCAGGAGCAGGCCCAGCTTCACGTCGTCGACGACCTCGAGGCGGAGCGGCAGGTGGCCGCCGATGGCGAGGTAGGCGTCGCGGCGAACGAGGTTGAACGCGCCCACGCCCGCGAACCCCGCCGTCCCGGGCCGGCGCAGCCCCCAGGGGCGAAAGGCGTACCCGCACGCGGCCGCGAAGCAGGCCAGGAAGGCGCGCTCCAGCAGGTGGCCGGAGAGGAGGCGGGGCATGGCCACCAGGTGACCGAGCCGGTGGGCCTCGGCGAACGCCACCGCGGCGCGGAGCGCGCCGGGAGCGAAGAGGACGTCGCCGTCCGTGAAGAGGATCCACCGGCCCGTCGAGGCCGCCGCGCCGGAGGCGCAGGCGTGGCTCTTCCCCAGCCAGCCGGCGGGGAGCTCGTCCAGGTGGAGGACCCGGAGGCGGCGGTCGCCCGAGGCCAGGCGGTCGAGGATCTCCCCGGTGCCGTCCGCCGAGCGGTCGTCCACGGCCACCACCTCGAGGTCGGGGTGGTCCTGGGCCAGGAGCGAGCGCAGCGCCGCCTCCACGCCCCGCGCCTCGTCGCGGCAGGGCACGACCACCGAGAGGCTGCCGCCGGGGGCGCCCGCGGCCGCCGGGAGGCGGGGGACGGCGAGCCGGACGGCGATGCCCAGGGCCGCCGCCGAGAGCCAGGCGGCGAGCGCGAGGAGCGCCGCGGCGGTGAGGACCAGCTCTCCGGCCGTCACGGCGGGCCGCGCTGCTAGTAGCGGATCAGCGCGTGGACCTTGTCGGGCCCGAGGCGCCGGGCCCCGTGCAGGAAGCCGAGCTCGAGGAGGAAGGAATACCCGGCGAGGTCGGCGCCCTGACGCATGACCAGGCTCCCCACCGCGCCGGCGGTTCCCCCGGTGGCGAGGACGTCGTCGACGATCAGCGTTCGCTCGCCGCGCCCGACCGCGTCGACGTGGAGCTCGACCGCGTCCTCGCCGTACTCGAGCTGGTAGACCTCGCGCACCGTGGCCCAGGGGAGCTTGCCCGGCTTGCGGACGATCGCCAGGCCGGCTCCGATGGCGTAGGCGAGCGGGGCCGCGAAGAGGAAGCCGCGCGACTCGATGCCCACGACCTTGGCGATGCGCTCGCCGCGCCAGCGGGCCACCATGGCGTCGACGACGCGGCGCAGGAGCCTCGGGTCGGCGAGGACCGGGGTGATGTCCTTGAAGACGATGCCCTTCTTGGGGAAGTCGGGCACGTCGCGGATGCGCGAGCGGACGTCGTCCATGCCCGGAGCCTAGACGATGGCGCGCGATTCGTGAACGCCCTGCGGCGCTACCTCTTGAGGTAGAGGAGCGGGTTCTGCGGGCGGGTCCCCTGGCGCACCTCGAAGTGGAGGTGCGGGCCGGTGGTGCGCCCCGACTGCCCGACGCGGGCGATGGCCTCGCCGGCCCGCACCCTGGCGCCGTCTCCCACCAGGAGGGCGCTGGCGTGGGCGTAGAGGGTGAGCATCCCGCCGCCGTGCCGCAGGATGACGATGTGTCCGTAGCCGGCTTGCTCGCCGGCGTAGACGACGAGGCCGTCGGCTGCCGCGGTGACGGGCGAGCCCTCGGGCGCGGCGATGTCGATGCCGTCGTGGCGGTGCCCCTGGCGCGGGCCGAAGCGGCTGTAGAGCACGCCCTTCACCGGCCAGCGGAGCGCCGACGGGCGCTCCGCGGGCACCGGGGGCGCGGCGCCGGGCGCGGGCGGCCGGGGGCGCGGCGGAGGCTCCTCCTCGGGCTCGGCGGCGCCGGCCAGGGGCGGCACCTCCAGCGGCCGGCGCGCGCCGGGGACGAAGAGCTCCGCCCCGGGCATGAGGGACCGGGGGTCGGCGACGTCGTTCACCTCCATGAGGTCGCGGGCGTCGATCCCGTAGGTCCGCGCGATCCGGTAGAGCGTCTCGCCCCTCTTCACGACGTGGACCGCGCCGAGGAGGTCCGGCTCGACGTGCGCTCCGGAGGCCTCGCCGGCGTCCCCGGGCGCCGGCGGGGCCGGCGGGTGGGGCGCGGGCGCCGCGGCGGAGGGGGCGGGGGGCGGCGCGGGCGCACCGGGGTGCGATCCCGGGGGCGGAGGCCGGACCAGGGGGGGGCGGTGGCCGCAGGCGAGGAGGAGGCCTGCCAGCGCGGCCGCCGGGCCCGCCCTGGTCACGGCGCGGGCTCCTGCGCGTAGCCGTCGATGCTCCAGCGCCTGATGTCGGAGAGCAGGCTGCCGTCGCTCCAGTCGAGCCGGAGAGGCGTCACCGAGGCCAGGCCGTCGCCGAAGACCGTGTTGCAGTCGGACCCGGGGAGGTCGCGCCAGCGGGCGCCGCCCTCGCCGCCGATCCAGTAGTACTTCCGGCCTCGCGGGTCGGTCTTCTCCACGACCTCGTTGCCGTAGTCGCGGCGGCCCAGCGGCGCCACGCGCCAGCCCCGCACCGCCCCGCCGGGCACGTTGACGTTGAGGAGCACCGGCGGCGCGGGCGGAAGGCCGGCGAGCCGGCGCGCCAGCGCCGCGGCGAAGGTCGCCGCGTGGTGGAAGTCGTGCGGAGGCGGCGCCGCCAGCGACACCGCGACCGCGTGGCAGCCGAGCAGCGCCCCCTCCATCGCCGCCGCCACCGTGCCGGAGTAGAGGACGTCGTTCCCGAGGTTCGGCCCGTGGTTCACGCCCGAGAGCACGACGTCCGGCCGCCGCTCCCGGAGGATGTGGTTCAGCCCCACGTAGACGGCGTCGGTGGGCGTGCCGTCGACGGCGTAGCGGTGCGGGGCCACCTCGCCGATCCGGAGCGGGCGGTGGAGCGAGATGGCGTGGCTCGCGGCCGACTGCTCGCGGTCCGGCGCCACCACCCACACCTCCTCGCCGGCGAAGGCGGCGGCCAGGGCGCGCAGGCCGGCCGCGTGGACGCCGTCGTCGTTCGAGAGGAGCAGGCGCACCGGCGGACTGTATCACCCCGGGCCTTGGTGGCACTTTCCGGGCGCCGCTCCCGCGAGGGAGCGCGCCGCCCGGCTCGGGCGCCGTCTTCAGGCGCGGAGGCCGGCGACGAGCAGGACCAGCATCGCCAGCGTGGCGGCGACGAGGAGCCAGCCGAGCCGCCGCAGGCGCTGGGGACCGACGCGGGCCAGGCAGACCCCCGCGGCGAAGAGGGCGGTGGGGGCGAGCGCCAGCGGGACGACCCAGGGCAGGCCGGCGGCGGCGAGGAGGAGGCTCCCCGCCCAGACCGCGGCCGAGAGGAGCGCGTTCCGCGGCCCCAGGTCGCGCGCCCCGGGCCGCCCCCGCGCCAGCACCGCCTCCACCGCGATCGCCGCCAGGGCGAAGGAGAGGGACCAGGCGGCGAAGGCGGCGGCGGCGGCGCGGGCCGGGGCGCCGGCGGCGAGGGCCACCGGAAGGCCGGCGGCGGCCATCGCCGCGCCGGCCACGACCTCGCCGCCGGTCGTCATCTCCAGCCGCCGGCGCGCCAGGAGCGCGGTGGCCGCCGCCAGGGCCACCGGGGCGACGGCCGCGAGGCGCGCCGCCTGGGGCGCGAGCCAGAGGCCGGCCAGGCCGGCGAGCCCGGCGCTCCCGCCGAGGACGAGGAGGAGGCGCGAGGCCAGGGCCCCGTCGTCGGCGCGCGCCCGGGGGCCGCGCGTTCCGAGCAGCACCAGCGCGGGCTCGTGCCCCAGGAAGGCGAGCGCGGCCGCGACCGCGATGAGCCAGGCCGCCGCCCCGGGCCGGCCCGCCAGCAGGGCGGTCGCCAGCGGGAGCGCCATCTGGGCCCAGGCGCCGTGCTCGCGGGGCCAGAGGAAGGCCTTGCCGTTTCCGGACACGGGGCCGTGTCCTACCGGGCGGCGCCCCGCGGGGCAAGCGCCGCGCGCCTCTCGGGATCATCTTCACGCGCGCCCCAGCACCCGCGCCAGCAGATCCGGCCGGTCGGTCATGATGCCGTCGACGTCCAGCGCCAGGAGGGCCCGCATCTCCGCCTCGTCGTCCACCGTCCACACCAGCACGCGCATCCCCATTGACTTCAGGTGACGGACGACGCGGCGCGTGGCGACGCGCATCCCCCGGGCCCGCAGCGGGATCTCGGCGCAGTCCCAGCCGCCGCCGAGGAGGCGCCCCAGGCCGAGCTTGGCGGCGAGGACGTGTCGGGTCGCCGCCCCCCCGGGCAGGAAGTGGCAGGCCTCGGGGAGGAGGCGCCGGATGCGCCGCGCCTGCGCGTCGAGCTCCGAGCCGAGGCAGACGCGGCGCTCGGCCCCGGCGCGCCGGACCTCCGCGGCCAGGGTCTCGGCGAGCGCCGGGTCGCGCGACTTCGCATCGATGTTGAGGCGCGTCCGCGGGTGGCGGGCCAGGAGATCGGTCAGCGCGGGGACGCGCAGCCCCCGGCCGCGAAACGGGAAGGTGCGGCCGCCGTCGGGCGTGAAGCCGTGGCCGGCGTCGAGCGCCTGCAGCTCGGCGAAGGTGCGGGACTCCACCGCGCCTGGCGCCCCGGTGATGCGCAGGGTGTCCGGGTCGTGGAAGACGACGAGCGCGCCGTCTCGCGTGAGCCGGACGTCGAGCTCGAGCCAGTCCGCTCCGCGGGCGACGGCGCCGTCGAAGGCCGCCATGGTGTTCTCGGGGGCCAGGGCCGCGCCTCCGCGGTGGGCCACGAGCCAGGGGCGGGGGAGGTCGAGGAACGGCTTCATCGCGGGACCGACCCGGCCGATCCTACCCGGCCGGGCGGCCCGGTGGCCCGCGGGCGAGGATGGGCCCGGCCCGCCCGGCGGCTCAGTGGGCCGGCCCCGCCGGCGGCTCCGGGCGCGCCCCGAGCCCCTCCACGATCCGGACGCGCTCGGCGAGGAGCCAGTCGTCGGTGGCCACCTCGATGGCGTCCTCGTGCGTGCCGGCGCGCATCAGGATGCGCGGCTCCCGCGCCAGCGCCGCGTCGACGAAGATGGGCAGGCCGAAGACGCCCAGGGGAGGCTCGGCCCCGGCCTCGCAGGGGAGGAAGCGATCGGCGAAGGTCTTCTCCGGCGGGAGCGAGGCGGCTTGCGCCCCGGTGGCGGTGCGCATCCGCTCGAGGTCGAGCCGCTGCGGCGCCGCGATCACCGCCAGCGCCAGGGCCCCGTCGACCCGGACCACGACCACCTTGGCCACGCGCGTGCCGGCGACGTGCTCGGCCGCGGCGAGGCGCTGCGCCGCGACCGCGCGGCGGTGGACGTGCGGCTCGAAGGGAAGGCTGCGCTCGCGAAGGTACTGCTCGATCGAGGGAGGGATCATGCGACACCTCCGGCCAGCTCCGGCGATGTGACGATGGTGGCCCCCTCCGCGCGTTCCGGCAAGCGCGGCGCGGTCGCACATCGGGCGCCCGCGATCCCCCGGGAAGGAATGCAATTCGAGCGCAGCCCGAACGAGCGGTGCAGGCGCTGCGCGCGAGCGCGGGGACCGCGCGCCGGCCGGGTCCGGAACCCGAAGAAAGCCGAGGCGTTGCCAGCGGTCGTGCGCCGGCGGTCCATCCGGCGACCGGCCCCGGGCATGGCACCGCGGCTGCACGCACGCCCATCCGCTTCGAGGGGGGGATCCCGGGGCCAGCGGCCCGGGAGGTGGTCGAAGGGGCCACCTTCCGGGCCGCGCACGGCTCCCGGCGCGCCCGCTGCGCGGCGGGCCGGCGCGCGGCTATGAGGGGTGGGTGGCCGCCTCGTCGCTGCGCATCCTCGACGGCATCGGCGACGTCGACGCCCCGGCCTGGGACGCGCTCCACGCGCACGAGCCCGACCGCGCCTCGCCCTTCGTCCGCCACGCCTTCCTCGCCGCCGCCGAGGGCTCGGGCTCGGCCTCGCCGCGCACCGGCTGGCGCCCGCGCCACCTCACGCTCTGGCGGGGCGGGCGGCTGGTGGCGGCCGCGCCCGCCTACGGCCGCGACCGGTCGGACGGCGACTTCGGCCGGGACTGGGAGTGGGCCGCGGCCGCGGCGCGCGCCGGGGTCCGCTGGTACCCCAAGCTGGTCGTCGGCGTCCCCTTCACGCCGGCCACCGGTCGCCGCCTCCTCTGCGCGCCCGGCGAGGACCGCGCCGCCCGCGCCAGGGAGGTCGCGGCCGCCGCCCTCGACCTCTGCCGCGAGGAGCGCATGGGCGCCCTCCAGATCCTCTTCCCGGGGGAGGACGAGGCCGCCGAGTGGGAGGCGGCCGGGCTGGTCCGGAGCGTCGACTTCCAGTTCCACTGGGGCAACCGGCGCTACCGGGACTTCGACGACTTCCTGCGCCGCTTCCCCTCCAAGCGGCGCACCGCCATCCGGCGCGAGCGAGCCGAGCCGGGGAGGCGGGGCATCGCCGTCCGGACGCTGCGGGGCGCCGAGCTGGCCGCCGGCGCCGCGGGCCGGGCCGCGGACGTCTTCGAGCTCCACCGGCGCTCGGTGGACCGGCTGGCCTGGGGGATGCGCTTCGTGAACCGCGGCTTCTA
>DATBLK010000325.1:0-7516 GCA_036555405.1 Anaeromyxobacteraceae bacterium | reverse complement strand
CGTCGTCTCCTCGGCCTGGCTGGCGCGCGTCTTCGAGCGGAACCTCACCCTGCCCCCGCTCCCCCTCCTGGCGGTCGAGGACACGCTCGCCGCCCTGGGGGCCGCGGCGCAGTTCCACCGGGCCCGCTTCCACGTGCCGCTCGCCGCCGTCACCGGCTCGAACGGCAAGACGTCGACGCGCGAGCTGCTGGGGAGCGTCCTCAGGCAGCGCGGCCCGGCGCTGGTCACCGAGGGAAACCTGAACAACGAGGTGGGGCTGCCCCTCACCCTGCTCGGCCTGGGGCCCGACCACTGGGCCGGCGCCCTGGAGCTGGGGATGAACCACCCCGGTGAGATCGCCCGGCTGGCCCGCATCGCCGAGCCGCAGGTGGGCGTGGTCACCAACGCCGGCCCGGCGCACCTCGAGCACCTGGGCACGCTGGACGCCGTCGCCGACGCCAAGGCCGAGCTCTACCGGGCGCTGCCGCCGGGCGGCATCGCGGTGGCCAACGCCGACGACGAGCGGATGCTGGCCCGGGCCCGCGCCTCGGGCCGCCGGCTCCTCACCTTCGCGGCCGGGCGAGGCCGGGAGGGCGACGTGCTCGCCCTCGAGGTCCTGGAGCACGGGCCCGGCGGCCTCGCCTTTCTCCTCGGCATCGGCAACCGGGAGCTCGAGGTCCGCCTGGCGCTCGTCGGCCTCCACCAGATGGCCAACGCCGCGGCGGCCGCGGCGGCGGCGGTGGCGCTCGGCTGCAGCGACGAGGAGATCGTGCGAGGCCTGGCGGCGGCGCGGCCGGTGGGGCGGCGGATGCGCATCGCCCGGCTGGCCTCCGGGGCCACGCTCGTCGACGACTGCTACAACGCCAACCCGGCCTCGATGTCGGCGGCGCTGGCGACGCTGCGCACGCTGGCGGCCGGCGGGCGGGCGCTGGCGGTGCTCGGCGACATGCTGGAGCTGGGCCCGGGCGAGGAGGAGGCCCACCGCGCCCTGGGCGCCGAGGCGGCCGCGGTGGTCGCGGCCCTCGGCGCCTTCGGCCCGCGCTCCCGCCACCTCGCCGAGGCCGCGCGGCGGGCCGGCCTCGGCGAGGTGCGCCACGAGCCCGAGGACCCGGGGGCGCTCGCCGCCTGGGTGCGGGAGCGGCTCCGGCCCGGCGACGTGCTCCTGGTGAAGGGGTCCCGCGGGATGAAGCTCGAGCGGCTGGTGCAGGCGGTGGGCTAGATGCTCTTCCACCTCCTCTACCCCCTGGCCGGGCGGTTCGGCCCCCTCAACGTCCTCCGCTACCCGTCCTTCCGCATCATCGCCGCCGGGCTCACGGCGCTCCTCCTCGGCCTGGTCCTCGGCCCCTCGTTCATCGAGCGGCTCCGCCGCCTCCAGGGCGGGGCCAGCAACGTGCGGGTGGACACGCCCGAGGGCCACCAGCGGAAGTCGGGAACGCCCACCATGGGCGGCGTGCTGGTGGTCTTCGCCCTCGCGGGGGCGACGCTCCTCTTCGCCGACCTCACGAGCCGGCTCGTCTGGACCGCCCTCCTCATCACCGTCGCCTTCGGCGCCATCGGCTTCTGGGACGACTGGCTCAAGATCTCGCGCCGGGACTCCAGGGGGCTGCCCGGGCGCAGGAAGCTCCTGTGGCAGCTCGCCGCGGTGCTGGCGGTCTACTACCTGTTCCTCACCGACCTCTCCTTCCGCGTCCAGGCGAGCTTCCCGTTCCTCACCGTGGGGAGCCTCCTCGACCTCCACCTCTCGCTTCCCTTCGTCTCGACGCGCTTCTTCGAGCCCTCGCTGGGGTGGCTCTACCTGCCCTTCATGCTGCTCGTGATCCTGGGCACGAGCCACGCCGTGAACCTCACCGACGGCCTCGACGGCCTGGCCATCGGCCCGGCCATCGTCTCCGGCGCCACCTTCCTCGTCCTGTCCTACGTCGCCGGCACGGCCATCGCCGGCTTCTCGCTGGCCACCTACCTGCGCATCCCCGTCATCCCCGGCGGCGCCGAGCTCGGCGTCTACTGCGCCGCGCTGGTGGGGGCCGGCATCGCCTTCCTCTGGTTCAACACCTACCCGGCCTCGGTCTTCATGGGCGACGTCGGCTCGCTGGCCCTGGGCGGCGGCCTGGGGACCCTGGCGGTGCTCACCAAGAACGAGGTGGCGAGCGCCATCCTCCACGGCGTCTTCCTCACCGAGACGGTGAGCGTCATGCTCCAGGTGGCCAGCTACCGGACGACCGGGAAGCGGATCTTCCGCATGGCCCCCATCCACCACCACTTCGAGCTCAAGGGCTGGCCCGAGCCCAAGATCATCGTGCGCTTCTGGATCCTCTCCATCGTGCTGGCGCTGGTGGCGCTGGCCTCGCTGAAGCTGAGGTAACGTGCCCGAGCCCATCGTCCTCCGCGGGCAGAGCGTCCTCGTCGTGGGCCTGGCCCGCTCCGGCGCGGCGGCGGCCCGGCTGGCCGCCTCCCGCGGCGCCCGCGTCAAGGTCACCGACCGGCGCTCCGCCACCGAGCTCGGGCCGGCGGTGGCCGAGATGCAGGCCGCCGGCGTGGAGGTGGCGCTCGGGGGCCACGACCCGGCCGACTTCACCGGCGCCGACCTCGTCGTGGTCTCGCCGGGCGTGCCCCTGGCGCTGCCGGAGATCGCCGAGGCGCGCCGGCAGGGCGTGCCGGTCGTCGCCGAGCTGGAGCTCGCCTGGCGGCTCGCCCCGCGCCTGGCGGCGGTGGGCGTCACCGGCACGAACGGGAAGAGCACCACCACCGCCCTCGCCGGCGCCCTCCTGCGGCAGGACCGGCGCGCCTTCGTGGGCGGCAACCTGGGGACGCCGCTCTCCGAGCTCCTGCTCTCGGGCCGCGCGGTCGACGTCCTGGTCCTGGAGCTCTCCTCCTTCCAGCTCGAGGGGATCGAGCGCTTCCGGCCGGCGGTGGCCGCCTGCCTCAACGTCACTCCCGACCACCTCGACCGCTACGCCGGGCTCGAGGACTACGCCCTCGCCAAGTCCCGCATCTTCATGAACCAGCAGCCGGGCGACGTCGCGGTGGCGAACGCCCGCGACCCGAGGGCCGCGGCCATGGCCGGCGCCTCGCGCGGCGACCTCTGGACCTTCGGGTTCGGCCCGCCCGCGCCCCGCGCCGCCCGCGACGTCTCGGGCGGCGAGGGGCTCTGCGAGATCGCGCTCTCGCCGCCCGGGGGCGGCGAGGAGCGCTACCTCGTCCGGAACCGCGCCCTCCGGGGCCGCCACAACCGCGAGAACGCCATGGCGGCGGTGCTCTGCGCCCGGCTCCTCGGCGTCCCGCCGTCCCCGGTCCAGGCCGGCCTCGACGAGTTCCCGGGCCTGCCGCACCGCCTCGAGCTGGTCCGCGAGCGCGGCGGCGTGGAGTGGGTGAACGACTCCAAGGCGACCAACGTCGACTCCACCGCCGTGGCCCTGGCCGCCTTCCCGGCGGGCCGCCCCTCCGTGCTCCTGGTCATGGGGGGCCGGGGCAAGGGCGCGCCCTACGCGCCGCTGCGCCCGCTCTTCGAGGGACGGGTGAAGGCCCTGCTCACCGTGGGCGAGGAGGCGGAGCGGATCGAGCGGGAGCTCGCCGGCCTGGCGCCGGCGGAGCGGGCCGGGACCATCGCCGGCGCGGTGGTCCGGGCGGCGGCCCTGGCCGCCCCCGGCGACGTCGTCCTCCTCTCGCCGGCCTGCGCCAGCTACGACCAGTTCCGGAACTACGAGGAGCGCGGCGACGCCTTCCGGCACCTCGCCGCGGGGCTGCCGTGAGCGCCCGCCAGGCCGCGCCGCTGCGCCGGGGGCGCGGGCCCGACCCGTGGCTCCTGGGCTCGGTCCTGCTCCTCACCGCCCTGGGCCTGGTGATGGTCTACTCGGCGAGCGCGGTCACCGCCGAGGCGCGCCACGGCGACCAGTTCTGGTTCCTGAAGCGGCAGCTCGCCGCCGCCGGCGCCGGGCTCCTCCTCCTCGGGCTCGGCCTCCGGCTCGGCGCCCGCGGCGCGGAGCGGATCGCCTACCCGCTCCTGGGCCTCACCTTCCTGCTGATGATCCTGACCCTGGTCCCGGGCCTCGGCCGGGCGGCCGGCGGCGCCCGCCGCTGGATCGACCTCGGCCTGTTCACCTTCCAGCCGGCGGAGCTCGCCAAGGTGGCCCTGGTCCTCTACCTGGCGCGCTCCCTGTCGCGGAAGCAGGCGATGGTCCGGCTCTTCTCGGTGGGCTTCCTGCCGCACGCCCTCGTCGCCGCGGCCCTGGGCGGCCTGTGCCTCCTGCAGCGGGACCTGGGAACCGGGGTGGTGCTCGCCCTGGTGCTCTTCGCCGTGCTCTTCGCCGCGGGCGCCAAGCTCGCCTACCTCGTCGGGGGCGCGCTCCTCGCCGCCCCCGTCGCCTGGCGCGCCGTCGCCGGCACGCCCTACCGGCTCCAGCGCATCCAGGCCTTCCTCGACCCCTTCCAGCACCGGGAGGGCGCCGGCTTCCAGCTCGTCGAGTCGCTCTACAGCATCGGCAGCGGCGGCTGGCTCGGCCAGGGGCTGGGCCAGGGGAAGGGGAAGCTGTTCTACCTTCCCGCGGCCCACACCGACTTCATCGCCGCGGTGATCGCCGAGGAGGCCGGCCTCGCCGGCACGCTGCTCCTCCTGCTGCTCTTCGGGGTGGTCGCCTGGCGCGGCTTCCGCGCGGCCTTTCGCGCCGCCGACGCCTTCTCCTCGTACCTGGCGCTGGGGATGACGGTGCTCCTCGCCTCCCAGGCGCTCATCCACGTCGCCGTGGTCTTCGCGCTCGTGCCCACCAAGGGGTTGACGCTGCCCTTCGTGTCCGCGGGCGGCAGCTCGCTGGTCACGCTCCTCTTCGGGGCCGGCCTGCTGCTCGCCGTCTCCGGGGAGCGGGGCGGCTTCCTCCGCCGCGACGCCGGAGCGGTGCGCCTCGGCGGGGCGGCGGCCGAGGGGGCCCGATGAGGATGCTGGTCGCCGGCGGCGGCACCGGGGGCCACGTCTTTCCCGGCGTGGCCCTCGCCGAGGAGGTGGTGGGGCGCCACCCCGAGAACGACGTCATCTTCGTCGGCACGCCGCGCGGGCTCGAGGCGGCGGTGGTCCCGGCGGCCGGCTTCCCCATCGAGCTCGTCGAGATCCGGGGGCTGAAGGGGAAGGGGCTCCGGGGCGTCCTCGGCGGGCTGCTCCTCCTCCCCGGGGCGCTGTGGCGCTGCATCGGCGTCCTGCGCCGCTGGCAGCCCGACGTCGTCGTGGGCGTGGGCGGGTACGCCTCCGGCCCCGTGGTGCTCGCCGCCCGGCTGCTCGGCATCCCCTCGGCGGTACAGGAGCAGAACGCGTTCCCCGGGATCACGAACCGCATCCTGGGGCGGCTCGTCGACGCCGCCTTCACCGCCTTCCCCGAGGCCGGCCGCCACTTCCCGCGGCGCAAGGTGTTCCAGCTCGGGAACCCCATCCGCAGGATGCTGCTCGAGAACTACGTGCGCCCCTCGGCGGCGCACGAGCGGCTGCGGGTCCTGGTCTTCGGCGGGTCGCAGGGGGCCCACGCCCTGAACATGCGGGTCGTCGAGGCGCTGCCCCACCTCGCCGACCTGCGCGGCGAGATCGAGTTCGTCCACCAGACGGGCGCGAAGGACCGCGGGGCGGTGGAGAACGGCTACCGCGCCTGCGGCTTCGAGCCCGACGTCCGCGCCTTCATCACCGACATGAGCGCCGCCTACGCCGCCGCCGACCTCGTCGTCTGCCGCGCCGGCGCCACCACGCTCGCCGAGCTCACCGTGTGCCGCAAGCCCTCGATCCTCGTCCCCTTCCCCTACGCCGCCGACAACCACCAGGTGCGCAACGCCGAGAGCCTGGTGGAGGCCGGGGCGGCGGTGATGATCGAGGAGCGCGACCTCACCGGCGAGGTCCTGGCGCGCGAGATCCGCGGCGTCCTCTCCGACCCGGCGCGACGCGAGGCCATGGCCCGCGCCGCCGGCCGGCTGGGGAGCCCGCAGGCGGCCCGGGAGATCGCGGACGTCTGCACCGAGCTGGTGGCGCGCCGCTGGGGCTCGCGCGCCGGGCGCGACCGCGGGCCCGGCCACCGCCCGGTGCGCCCGCCCGCGGCGAGGAACGCATGACGCTCTTCCGCTCCCGCCAGCCGCGCATCCACTTCGTCGGCGTCGGCGGCATCGGCATGTGCGGCATCGCCGAGGTGCTGCTGAACCTGGGCTACGCCGTCTCCGGCTCCGACCTCCGGGCCACCGAGATCACGAGGCGCCTCGCCGCGCTGGGCGGTCGCATCTGGCTGGGCCACGACGCCGCCCACACCGAGGGCGCCGACGTGGTCGTCGTCTCCTCGGCGGTGCGGCGGGACAACCCGGAGGTCCAGGCGGCCCGGGCCCGGCAGGTCCCGGTCATCCGCCGGGCCGAGATGCTCGCCGAGCTCATGCGTCTCAAGCACGGCATCGCCATCGCCGGCTCCCACGGGAAGACCACCACCACCTCGATGGCGGCCCACCTCCTGGCCCACGCCGGCCTGGACCCGACGGCCGTCGTCGGCGGCAAGGTGAACGCCTTCGGCTCGAGCGCCAAGCTCGGCCAGGGCGAGTGGATGGTCGTCGAGGCGGACGAGTCGGACGGCTCCTTCCTCCACTTCCAGCCGACCCTCGCGGTGGTGACGAACATCGACCCCGAGCACCTCGACCACTGGCGGACCGCCGAGGCGCTGCGCCGCGGCTTCCTCGACTTCGTGAACCGCGTCCCCTTCTACGGCCTGGCGGTGCTGTGCCTGGACCACCCGGTGGTCCGCTCGCTCCTGCCCGAGGTGGAGAAGCGCTTCGTCACCTACGGCGAGGCGCCGCAGGCCGACTACCGCGCCGCCTCCATCGAGGTGCGCGGGCCCCGCGTCGCCTTCGACGCCTTCCGGCGCGGCGAGCCGCTGGGGCGCTTCGAGGTGGGGATGGTGGGGCGCCACAACGCCCTCAACGCCCTGGCGGTGCTGGCCCTGGCCGACGCCATGGGGATCGGCCTGGAGGCCATCCGGGAGGGCCTGGCCGCCTTCGCGGGGGTGCAGCGCCGGTTCACGGTCCGCGGCGAGGCGGGCGGCGTCACCGTCGTCGACGACTACGGCCACCACCCGGCCGAGGTCCGGGCCACGCTCCGCGGCGCCCGCGAGGCCTTCGGGCGCCGGGTGGTCTGCGTCTTCCAGCCCCACCGCTACACCCGGACCCGCGACCTCCTCGCCGAGTTCACGACCGCCTTCGGCGACGCCGACGTCCTCCTGCTCTCGGAGATCTACCCGGCCGGCGAGGACCCCATCCCCGGCGTCGGCGGCGCGGCGCTGGCCGAGGCGGTGCGGGCCGCGGGCCATTGCGACGTCACCTTCGTCCCCGACCGGGCCGCCCTCGCCCGGGCGGCGCGGGAGCGGGCGCGGCCCGGCGACATCGTCCTCACCCTGGGAGCCGGCGACGTGACGAACGTGGGACCCGAGCTCCTGGCCCTGCTCCGCTCGTGACGCTCGACGTTCACATCCCCTTTCCCCCTCCGGGGGAGAGGGCGAGGGTGAGGGGGTCGTGACCTGGCAAGACGAGATCGCTC
>DATBLK010000193.1:0-2470 GCA_036555405.1 Anaeromyxobacteraceae bacterium | reverse complement strand
CCTGGTGCCTCGTCGAAGGCCCCGGTGGGGCACGCGCGCACGCACAGCCCGCAGCCGTCGCAGCGCCCCGGCTGGACGGTCGGGCCGGGCCGACGACCCTCCGGCTGCTCGACGGAGATGGCGCCGGCCGGGCAGAGCCGGACGCACCAGGCGGCCTCGCCGCCTGCTCCCCGCGCGGCCAGGCACAGGGCCGGCGAGACCAGCGGCAGGCTCGCCGCGGTCGCGTCAGGCGCGGCGGCGGGGGCCATGGGGGCGGTCCCGGACGCCCGGGGCCGCCGGGCGCCTACCGGTAGGTCTGGGAAACATTGCGCTGGACCTCCCTGCCCCACAGGGCCAGCAGCTCGTGGAAGCGGGCGGCGACGACCCGGGCGAGGTTGGACATGACCCGGAGTCCCATCTCGGGGTCGGCCGCGAACATCCCCAGGACCTCCTCGCGGTCGAAGGCCAGCATCTCCACGTCGGTCGCCGCCCGGGCGCTCATCGTCAGCTTGTGCGGCGGCACCAGGGCCGACCAGGCCAGCGCGCTGCCCGCCTCGAGCGAGCGGAAGCGGGCCTCCTTCGCCTTGCCCATGACCTGAAGCGGGAAGGTCAGATCCACCTGGCCCTTGCGCACCACGTAGAAGACGTCGGCCTGCTCGCCGAGCCTGAACAGGACGTCCCCCGCCGCCGCCTTGCGCGCGCGACCCAGGGCTCCGGCGCGGCGGCGCTGCTCCTCGGAAAGGCCTGCAAACAGCTCGCCGTCCAGGGCGGTCTCGAGCGCGGACACGGCTGCCCTCGCCTGGCGCTAGGCCCGGTACAGCTGGGCGAAGCTCTCGGGGGCGGCCCGCCCCAGGTGCCGGCTGACGTCCTTCAGCTCGGAATCGATGCGGTGCTCGATCTCGCTCACCACCTCGTCGGCGGTGACCGGCTGCTTCCCGTTCGCGAACCTGGCGTCGCGCTCCTTCTCGGTCTGCCGGTAGCCGAGGGCCAGGATGGAGATCATTCCCGCGAAGAGGATGCATGCGATGGCGATCGTCAGCCACATGGGCGCCTCCCGTCTCCGGTGATGCGCTCCCGCGTTCCCAGATCCGTGCCAGGCGCGTCGGGCGGGCGGGCCCGGCAGGGCAAACCACCGGCCGGGCGGGGGCTTGTCCCCCGCGGAGGGTGAAGCTCGTCGGGTCGCGGCCCGCCCCGCGCCGCTGCCAGAAAGGCCTGCGCGGCGTCAAGCCCGGCGCCTCCTCGCCGGATTCACGGGGTTGCCGCGGATCCCGGCCGAGCTGTCATCCTGGCACGTCGAGCGCTTGCGGGGTCAGCTCTCGCCCGCCTCGCCCCCGTCTCCGTCGAGGTGGTACTCGCGGAGCCTCCGGTAGAGGTTCCGCACGCTGATCCCGAGCAGCTGGGCGGCCCGGACCCGGTGACCGCCCACGTCGGCCAGGACGCGCTCGATGTGCCGCCGCTCCACGTCCGCGAGGGCGAAGCTGGACGCCGGCGCGCCCTCCGGCCCGGGCCTGCCGGCGAGCTGCCGCAGCTCGGCGGGCAGGTCCTCGGTGCCGATGCGGTCCCCGTCGGCCAGCACCAGCGAGCGCTCCACGGCGTGCCAGAGCTCCCGGACGTTGCCCGGCCATTCGTAGCGCAGGAGCAGCTCCATGGCCTCGCGGGAGACCCCCTTGCGCGTTCCGTGGCGAGCGTTGTGCTGGGCCACGAAGTGCTCCACCAGGGCGGGGACGTCGTCGGGCCGCTGCCGGAGGGGCGGGATCTCGATGTGGATGGCGTTCAGGCGGAAGAAGAGGTCCCGGCGGAACTTCCCCTCCTGCATGAGCCGCTCCAGCGCGCGGTTCGTGGCGGCGACCAGGCGCACGTCGACGTGGATCTCGCGCGTCCCGCCCAGGTGCCGGAAGGAGGAGGTCTCGAGGACCCGCAGGAGCCCGGCCTGGACGGCGGGGCTCACGTCCCCGATCTCGTCGAGGAAGACGGTGCCGCCGTCGGCAGCCTCGAAGAGCCCGTGCTTCCGCCTCGAGGCGCCGGTGAAGGCCCCCTGCTCGTGGCCGAAGACCTCCGACTGCAGGAGGTTCTCGTGCAGCGCCGCGCAGTCCACCACCACGAAGGGCTGGTCGCGCCGCGGGCCGAGCCGGTGGATGCTCCTCGCGACCAGCTCCTTGCCGGTGCCGGTCTCCCCGCGCACCAGCACCGTGGAGTCGCTGGCCGCGACCTTGGCGACGAGCCGGCGCAGCTCCTCGAACGCCGGGCCGCGGCCCACCATGTCGGCCCCGAGCGTGCCCAGGCTGAGGCCGTCCCGGAGGCGGGCGTTCTCCTCGCCGAGCCGGCGGCGCTCGTGGGCCCGCTGCAGCGTGATCTCCAGCTCCTGCAGGTGGCACGGCTTGCGGAGGTAGTCGTAGGCACCCAGCTTCATGGCCGCGAGCGCGGTGTCGACGGTGCCGTGCGCCGTGAGCACCACCACCTCGACGGCGGGGCGCTCCGACCGCAGCCGCCG
>DATBLK010000321.1:0-3730 GCA_036555405.1 Anaeromyxobacteraceae bacterium | reverse complement strand
CGAGGACGTCGTAGGCCTCGACGTCCGGGTGCCAGGTCGGCGCGTTCTCCACCCGGTGGTATGCGATCCCGAAGAGGCGTGCGGTGACGTCGAGGACGCCGTCGCGCACCCGCCCGTACTCGAGGTAGGGCCGGGCCTCGCGGGCGTCGAAGCCGTAGGCCTCGGCCTTGACCAGGTTCTGGTAGTAGAGCGCATCCCAGCCGTCGACGCGGGTCGCCGCCGGGTCGTCGCGGCGCTTGCGCGCCAGCAGCTCGCCGTAGTCGCGCTCCATGCGCCGCGCCGCGGCCTGGGCCACCTTCTCCACGAAGGCGGCGGCGGCCGCGTCGCTGCGGATCATCTTGTCCTCGGTGGCGTAGGCCGCCCAGCTCGGGTAGCCGAGGAGCCGCGCCAGCTCGGCGCGCTTGCGGAGCATCTCGTCGAGGACCGCGGCGTTCTGCGGCGAGGCGCGGAGCAGGTAGAGGCGCCACAGCCGCTCGCGAGCCGCGCCGTCGCGCGCGTAGGTCATGAAGGGCAGGAAGTCGGTGTTGTTGGTGGTGATCGCCACCTTCCCGCCGGGGCCGGGCGGTCGAGCCTTCCGGTAGTCGTCGGGAAGGCCGTCGAGCGCCGCCGCCGGGAGCTCGATCCTGCGGACGTCCTCGGTGATGTTCCGGATGAAGGCCTGGCCGGCGCGCACCAGCTCCTCGCGGAGCGCGAGGACGCGCGCCCGCGTCGCCTCGTCCCGGTCGACGCCGGCGCGGCGGAAGTCGCGAAGGGCCTTCTCCGCGAGCCAGCGCGTCTGCGCGTCGGCGCCGCCGAGGTCGAGGCCGGCGAGGGCGTCGTGGAGACGGCGGTCGAGCGAGAGCCTCGCCGCCAGGGCCTCGACCTCCTGCTCGCAGGCCTCGGCGACCTCGCGGAACGCCTTGTCGGGGTGGACGTTCCGCCCCAGGCTGGCCCGGGCGCCGGCCTCGGCGAGCGCGCCCATGGCGGCGTCGAAGGCCTCGAGCGCGGCGCCGCGGTCGCGCGGCGCCGGCATGGCGGCGAGCCTTTCGGCCTCGCGCCGGGCCATCTCCATGTCGGCGGCGCAGCCGGCGCGGAAGACCTCGGGGGAGCCGGTGAGGGCGCGGGCGGCGTCGGTGGGCGGGGTGCTCATGTCGGGCGTCCTCTTCGCGGGTGCGGTGGCGCAGGCGGCGAGGGCGGCGAGGGCGAGGGCGGGAAGGCGCATGGGGCCTTTCATGCCGCGGGACGGGCGCCGCGTCGAGCCCACCGGAGGGGCGCGGGGGGGGAGCGCTACGAGACCCCCAGCAGCGACAGCAGCCGCGCCTGCATCGTCTTCTTGCGCTGCGGGTCCTTGCAGGCCTCCACCGCCCGGGCCCAGGCCTCGCGGGCCGACTTCTGGAATCCGAGCCGCTCGTAGCTCTGCGCCAGGCACTGGTGCGCTGCGTCGACGTCGGGGCGCAGCTCGGTGGAGCGCTCGTAGGCGGCCACCGCCTCGTAGAGCTGGCCGAGCCGGGTGAGGGCGTGGCCGAGGTAGTAGTGGGCTTCGGCCGACCGCGGGTCGCGCGTCGCCGCGGCGCGGGCCAGGGTCGCCGCCTCGGCGTCGCGGCCCTCGGCGAGGGCCTGGGCGGCGGCGCGCCAGCTCCGCTCCGCCTCGGAGCGGGCGGCCCGCTCCTCGGGGGTCTCGGCCGCCGGGCCCAGGAGCCCGAGCTTCACCACCCGGGTGAGCTCGTCGATGCGGAAGGGCTTCTCGAGGAAGGCGTCGGCGCCGAAGGCGACCTGGGCGTCCCCCCCGACGGTTCCGCGGTACACCGCGGAGCAGAGCACGACGCGGATCCCCCGCATCTCGCGGTCGGTCTTGATGGCGCGGCAGACCTCGAAGCCGTGCATCCCCGGCATCATGGCGTCGAGGAGCACGAGGTCGGGTCGCGCCTCGCGGGCCAGGTCCAGCGCCTCGCGCCCGTTCGCGGCCTCGAGGACCACGCAGCCCTGCTTGCCGACCACCGCCACCACCAGCTTGCGGACCTCCGGGTCGTCGTCGGCGACCAGCACGACCTTGCCGGCGGCGTAGCCCTCGATCCGGAGCGTCGGCGACTCGGCGGCCTTCGGCGGCGCCGGCGGCGGGGCCCGGGGCCGCGGCGGGGGCGGGGGCGGGGTGGCGGCCTGGAAGGGCGTCATCATCTCGGCCGCGGCGATGAGCTCCATCTTCTCGTCGGCCTCGGGGACCTCCACCGCCGGGAGCGCCCGCTCGCCGGGCTTCACCACCGCGGCCCAGCTGCCCCCGGGGTCGGGGAGGGTCGGGGCGGCCGCGCCTCGCCACGCCGGGCGGCGTTCCTCGCGCGCCCGGATCGCGCTCCGGAGCGCCCGCTCCAGCGCCACCGGGACGGCGGCGTAGCGAAGCACCTTGCGGCGGGTGATGAAGCGGACCTCGTCGGCGAGCTCGAGGTCGTCCGGGTCGACCATGGCGAGCACGATCTCCAGCTTGCCGACGCTCACCGGGAGCACCTTGCGCTCCAGGCAGAAGTCCGGCGCCATCACCTCGAAGTTGGCGGTGGCGACGACGCTGCGCGAGAGGTCGACGCCCGGACACTCCCGGGCCCGCGCCAGGCCCCGAACCAGCGAGGCCTCGTCCGCCAGGCCGAGGCGGAGCGCCGCCGAGGCGACGTCCCCGTCGCGCGCCTCCGCCAGCGCCCGGGCGACGAGCTCGGGCGCCAGCACCCCCTCCTGGACCAGGGCGGCCGCGACGTCCACGCTTCATGCTACCGCGCCCGCGGCGCGGGCGCGAAAGGGGGAACGCCCGGGACCGGAGGCCCCTAGTACCTCGGCATCCGCGGGTCGACGCGCTCGGCCCAGGCGCGGACGCCGCCGGTGAGGTTCCGCACCTTGCGGAAGCCCGCCTGGCGCAGGAAGGCCACCGCCTGGGCGCTGCGGGGCCCGGTGCGGCAGTGCACCACCAGCTCGCGCGAGGAGTCGAGCTCGTGGACGCGCTCCGGCAGCTCGCGCAGCGGCATGAGGAGGCCGCCGAGGTTGCAGATGGCGTACTCGTGCGGCTCGCGGACGTCGACGAGCACCAGGTCCTCGCCGGCATCCATCCGGCGCTTCAGCTCCTCGACCTCGATGGCCGGCACCCCCGCCCCGACGTCCGGCTCCTCGCCGCGGACGCCGCAGAACTCCTCGTAGTCGATGAGCCTGGTGATGGTCCGCTTCTCCCCGCAGGCCGGACAGGCCGGATCCCTGCGGAGCCGCAGCTCGCGGAAGCGCATCTTCAGGGCGTCGAGGACCAGGAGCCGGCCCACCAGCGGCTCGCCCACCCCGAGCACGAGCTTGATGGTCTCGGTGGCCTGCACCAGGCCGATGAGCCCGGGGAGGACGCCGAGCACGCCGCCCTCGGCGCAGGAGGGGACGAGCCCCGGCGGCGGCGGCTCGGGGTAGAGGCAGCGGTAGCACGGGCCGTCCCGGGTCGCGAAGACGCTGGCCTGCCCCTCGAAGCGGAAGATGGAGCCGTAGACGTTGGGCTTTCCGAGGAGGACGCAGGCGTCGTTCACCAGGTAGCGGGTGGCGAAGTTGTCGGTTCCGTCCACCACCACGTCGAAGTCGCGCAGGATCTCGAGGGCGTTCTCGCTGGTGAGGCGGGTCTCGAAGGTCCGCAGCTCCACGAAGGGGTTCATGGCCCGGATCTTCTCCGCGGCCGACTCGAGCTTGGGCCGGCCCACGTCCGGCGTGGCGTGGAGGATCTGGCGCTGGAGGTTCGTGTAGT
>DATBLK010000189.1:0-4273 GCA_036555405.1 Anaeromyxobacteraceae bacterium | reverse complement strand
GAGGGCGGGCGCGTGCCGCTGGCGACCGCCAGGGCCTCGAGGCGCCGGGCGCCGGCGAGCGCGGCGGCGGCGACGGCGTTGCGCTCCGCGCACACCGTGAGCCCGTAGCTCGCGTTCTCGACGTTGGCGCCGGCGTGGACGCGGCCGCCGGCCCGGACCGCGGCGCCGACGCGAAAGCCGGAGTAGGGGGCGTAGGCGCGGCGCCGGGCGGCGCGCGCGGCGCGCACCGGCGGCGCCGCCCTCATCGCCCCTCGAGGAAGCGGGCCACGGCCAGCTCCGCCTCGAGGGGCATCTCGACGAAGCGCACGTGCGTGCCGAAGGCCTGCCCCTCTCGCGTCACCCGGATGACGTCCCCGGTGGCGCGGATCTCCTCGGTCCGCCCGCCGGGGAGGAGGAAGCGCAGCTCGACGCGGCCCCCGAGCGGCGGGTGGCCGGCGACGAAGAAGACGCCGCCGATGGAGAGGTTGCCCTGGTACTCCTCGAAGGAGCCGCCCATCGCCGGGTCGCGGACCATGATCCGGATGGGAACGCGCGCGCTGTCGCGGCGCTCCTCGACGCTCAGCGGGGTCCCCTTCTCGCTCATGGCCCGCCCTCCGGCCAGCAGCCTAGCAGGCCGCGGAGAGGGGTGTCCTTCCGTATCGGCCGCCGCGACCTGGTGCCCTCTCCCCGGTACCAGCCGGGGAAGGGCGGCTGGCCCCCGACGGCTTCGCTCGTGGGTGAGGGGCCGATGCCGCCCCTCACCGCGCCGCCCGCACCGCGGCCGCCGCCAGGAGGTCGCCGAGCCGCTCCGCGGCCGCGGCCGCCGACCGCTGCACCTCGTCGTGGGACAGGGGGCCGGCGGCGAGGCCCGCCGCGCGGTTCGTCACCAGCGACACGCCGGCCAGGGCCAGGCCCATGTGTCGCGCGGCGATGGCTTCGAGGACCGTGGACATGCCGACGAGGTCCGCTCCCAGCGCCCGCAGCATCCGCACCTCGGCCGGCGTCTCGTAGCTCGGCCCGGCGACTCCGGCGTAGACGCCGCCGCGGAGCGGGATCCCGAGCCTCGCCGCCTCCTCGTCGAGGACGGCGGCGAGCCGCGCATCCCATGCCGCGCTCATGTCGGGGAAGCGCGGCCCCAGCGCCCCGTCGTTGGTGCCGGTGAGCGGGCTGGCGCCGGTCAGGTTCAGGTGGTCGGCGATGCGGACCAGGTCGCCCGGGGCGTACTCCGGGTTCACGGCCCCGGCGGCGTTCGTGAGGAGCAGCACCCGCACGCCCAGCCGGCCGAGGACCCGGACGCCGAAGGCGACCTCCTCCGCCTTCCAGCCCTCGTACAGGTGGACCCGCCCATCCATGGCCGCGATCGGCACCGGCCCCTCCGGCGCCGCGAGCTCCCCCACCACCAGGCGGCCGGCGTGGCCGGCGACGCGCGCCACCGGAAACTCGGGGATCTCCTCGAACGGGATGGCGACCGCGGGCGAGAGGCGGGCCGCGAAGGCGCCGAGCCCGGAACCGAGGACCACGCCCACCGCCGGGCGCAGGTCGGTCTTGCCGCGGACCCAGGCGACGGCGTAGGCGAGGCGGTCGGCGAGCGTGGCCTTCATGCGCTTCTCCTCGGAGCCTACTCGATCCTCCCGAGGACGAGGGGGGTACGCGGTGGCGGCTCCCGCGCGATCGTCCAGGCGCCGGCCAGGCGCGCGGCGGCGGCATCCGCCGCCGGCCCCCCTGCCGCGTGAACGACGGCCAGGGGCTCGCCCTTCTCCACGGCGTCGCCGACCTTCTTCCGGACGACGACGCCCACGGCCGGGTCGACCCCGTCCTCGAGGCGGGCGCGGCCGGCGCCGAGCCCCATCGCCTCGAGCCCCACGGCCTCGGCGTCGACCGCGGCCACGTGGCCGCCCGCAGGCGCCGGCACCTGGCGCTGGCAGGGCGCGCGCGGCAGGCGGGAGAGGTCGCGGAGGGCCTCCGGGTCTCCGCCCTGGGCCGCGGCGACGGCGCACAGCTTCGCGAAGGCGCTGCCGTCCGCCACCGCTTCCCGGACCCGCGCCAGCCCCGCCTCGCGGCCGGGCGCCAGGCCGGCGAGCCGGAGCATCTCGGCGGCGAGCTCGAAGGTGACCTCGCGGAGATCGGCCGGGCCGCCGCCGCGGAGGAGTGCCACCGCCTCGGCGACCTCCAGGGCATTGCCCACGGCGTTCCCCAGGGGCTCGTCCATGGCGGTGAGCAGCGCCGCCACCCGCTTCCCCATGGCCCGCCCGAGGCCGACGAGCGCCCGCCCCAGGGCCTCGGCCCGCTCCCGCGTCTTCATGAAGGCGCCGCGGCCCACCTTCACGTCGAGGACCAGCGCGTCGATCCCCTCGGCGAGCTTCTTCGACAGGATCGAGGAGGCGATGAGCGGGATGGACTCGACGGTGGCGGTGACGTCGCGGAGGGCGTAGAGCCTCCGGTCGGCGGGGGCGATCTCCGCGGTCTGGCCGATGAGGCAGGTGCCGTGCTCCCGGAGCACCTCCCGGAAGCGGCGAAGCGGGAGGTCGACGCGGAACCCGGGAATGGCCTCGAGCTTGTCGAGGGTGCCCCCGGTGTGTCCCAGTCCCCGCCCGCTCACCATGGGAACCACGGCGCCGCAGGCCGCGGCGATGGGGGCCAGGGCCAGCGAGACCTTGTCGCCCACGCCTCCGGTGGAGTGCTTGTCCACCTTGGGGCCGGGAATGCCGGAGAGGTCCAGGACCTCGCCGGACCGGAGCATCGCCTCGGTCAGGGCGGCGGTCTCGCCGCCGTCCATTCCCCGGAAGAAGACCGCCATGCAGAAGGCGGACATCTGGTAGTCGGCCACCTCGCCGCGGAGGTAGCCCTCGACGAGGGCGCGGATCTCCTGGCCGGAGAGCGGCCGCCCGTCGCGCTTCGCCCGGATGGCGTCGACGGCGCGCAAGGGCGGCTAGCTCGCGATCTGCTCCAGGAGCCGGTCGTCGACCTCGAAGTTCGCGTGGACGCTCTGCACGTCGTCGAGGTCGTCGAGCAGGTCCACCAGCTTCAGGATCTGCCTCGCCCTGTCGGGGTCGGCCACCTTGACGACGTCCCTGGGCACGAAGGTGAGCCGGCGGGCGCCCAGCGCGAACTTCCGGGCCTCGAGCGCCGCCGCCACCGAGTGGAGGTCGTTGGGCTGCGTCCGCACCTCGAACCCTTCGGCGCCCTGGTCGACGACGTCCTCGGCGCCGGCCTCGATGGCCGCCTCCACCACCTGGTCCTCGGTCGGGCCGGGCTTCACCTCCACCACGCCGCGGCGCACGAAGTTCCAGGCCACCGCCCCCTCGGCCGCCAGGTTCCCGCCGCCCTTGGTGAAGGAGGACCGCACGTCGCCGGCGGTGCGGTGCCGGTTGTCGGTCAGGCATTCGACCAGCATCGCCACGCCGCCAGGCCCGTACCCCTCGTACACGACCTCCTCGTAGTTCACGCCCTCGAGCTCGCCGGTTCCCTTCTTCACCGCCCGGGCGATGTTGTCCCCGGGCATGTTCGCCTCCTTGGCGGCGTCGATGGCGGCGCGGAGCCTGGCGTTGCCGGCGACGTCGCCCCCGCCGATGCGGGCGGCGACGGTCACCTCCTTGATGAGCTTGGTGAAGAGCTTGCCCTTGGCCGCCCCCTGCGCCTCCTTCTTCCGCTTGATCTTCGTCCAACGGTTGTGGCCGGACATGGGCGCTCCCCCGCGCTTCCTCGCGGGAGGTAGCACGCGGGAATGGGGGCTTCAAGGGCACTCGCCCGGCGGCGTGGACGCGTTGCAGGCGCCCGGCGTGGCCGTTCCCGGACAGGCGAGGTTCGAGGCCTCGTCCGGCCCCGCCGGATGCACGCGCTCGAGGGAGCCCCTGGTGCAGCGCGGCGCCGGCGCCTCCCAGCCGAGCGACGACAGCGGCGCGCCTCCCGGGGTCTCGAGCAGGAGCGCCACCGGCCGGTCGTCGGCGAGGCCGCCGAGGAGCGCCCCCGCCCCGCAGCGGTAGATCGGCAGGCCGGGGGGAACGGGGTAGCGCCCGTCCCAGGCGCCGCCGGCGACGAGCGCCAGGCCGCCCGCCGGGACGAGCCCTCCCTCTCCCGGCTCGATGGCGCAGCGCTGTGCCAGGCCCGAGGCAGTCCGCTTCACGAGCCGCAGGCCGGCGAGGTCGGCGGCCGTGGAGCCCAGGTTCGCGATCTCGGCGAACTCGCCGCCGGCCTCGGGGGCCGCCGCCAGCGCCAGCGCCTCGGTGACGGAGAGGCGGGGCAGCGATCCCGGCTGGAGGTCGCCGGTCTCGAAGGCCTGGCGCACCGTGCGCAG
>DATBLK010000158.1:0-3200 GCA_036555405.1 Anaeromyxobacteraceae bacterium | reverse complement strand
AGATGACCCGGGCCAACAACTACACCACCGGGCGCATCTACAATTCGGTGATCCAGAAGGAGCGCCGCGGCGAGTACCTGGGCAAGACGGTGCAGGTCATCCCCCACATCACCGACGAGATCAAGGCGGTGATCCGGGAGGCGGCGGGCGAGGCCGACGTCGTCATCGTCGAGGTGGGCGGGACCGTGGGCGACATCGAGTCGCTCCCCTTCCTCGAGGCCATCCGCCAGATGAAGTACGACGTGGGGCAGGAGAACGTGGTCTACGCCCACCTCACCCTGGTCCCCTTCATCGCCGCCGCCGGGGAGCTGAAGACCAAGCCCACCCAGCACAGCGTGAAGGAGCTCCGCGAGATCGGCATCCAGCCCGACATCCTCCTGTGCCGCTCCGACCGGGAGATCGCCCGGGAGATGAAGGACAAGATCGCGCTCTTCTGCAACGTCGACTCGAGCGCGGTCTTCACCGCCCGCGACGTGACCTCGATCTACGAGGTGCCGCTCATGCTCCACCGCGAGGGGCTCGACGACAAGCTCGCCGAGCTCTTCAACATCTGGAGCCGCGCCCCGCGCCTGGAGCGCTGGGAGGCGGTCGTCGAGAAGGTGAAGCACCCCCGCCGCGGCGAGGTCCGGGTCGGGGTGGTCGGGAAGTACGTCGAGCTGCACGAAAGCTACAAGAGCCTGAACGAGGCGCTGGTCCACGGCGGGATCGCCGGCGACGCGGCGGTGCGCCACGAGTTCATCGAGTCCAGCAAGCTCGAGGAGGGCGACCTCTCGGCCCTGGCCGAGGTCGACGCCATCCTGGTCCCGGGCGGCTTCGGGGTGCGCGGCACCGAGGGGAAGATCCTGGCGGTGCGCTGGGCCCGCGAGCGCAAGGTGCCCTTCTTCGGGATCTGCCTGGGGCTGCAGATGGCGGTCATCGAGTTCGCGCGCGACGTCCTGGGCCTGGCGGGCGCGAACTCGCTGGAGTTCGACGAGAAGACGCCGCACCCGGTGGTCACCCTCCTGGAGGCGCAGAAGGGCGTCGTCGACAAGGGGGGGACGATGCGGCTCGGGAGCTACGCCTGCCGGCTCCTCGAGGGGACCAAGGCGCGGGCCCTCTACGGCGCCGACGTGGTCCACGAGCGCCACCGCCACCGCTACGAGTTCCACAACGGCTACCGCGCGCAGTTCGAGGCCGGGGGGATGGTCTTCTCGGGCGTGAACCCCGACCTGGGGCTGGTGGAGATGATCGAGCTCCCGGGCCATCCCCACTTCCTGGGCTGCCAGTTCCACCCGGAGTTCAGGTCGAAGCCCTTCTCCCCCCACCCGCTCTTCGCCGGCTTCATCGAGGCCGCGGTCGCGTACCGCGACGCCCGCGCCCGGGGCGTCGCCGAGGTGACGAAGCTGCCGGTGGGGAAGGGCGCGTAGCGAGGGCGAGGGGGACGCGGTACATCTGCTCCATGATCCGCGCCCGCATCGGAGGCCACGAGGTCGGCGACGGCCGGCCGCTGCTCCTCATCGCCGGCCCCTGCGTCATCGAGTCGGAGGCCCAGGCGCTCTCGCACGCCCGGCGGGTGAAGGACCTGGCCGCCCGGCACGGCGTCCCGGTGGTCTTCAAGGCCAGCTTCGACAAGGCCAACCGGACGAGCGGCAAGAGCTTCCGCGGCGTGGGGCTCGAGGCCGGCCTCGCCGCCTTCGAGGCGGTGAAGCGCGAGACCGCGCTCCCCTGCCTCACCGACGTCCACGAGGCCTGGCAGGCGGAGCCGGTGGCCCGGGTGGTCGAGGTCCTCCAGGTGCCCGCCTTCCTCTGCCGCCAGACCGACCTGGTGGCCGCCTGCGCGCGGAGCGCGCGCGGGGGGGTCAACATCAAGAAGGGCCAGTTCGTGGCGCCCGGCGACATGCGCCACGCGGTCCAGAAGTGCCGCGACGCCGGCAACGGCGACGTGCTCCTCACCGAGCGCGGGGCCACCTTCGGCTACGGGAACCTGGTCGTCGACATGCGCGCCCTGGTCGTCATGCGCGAGCTGGGGGTTCCGGTGTGCCTCGACGCCACCCACTCGGTGCAGCTCCCCGGCGGAGGCGGCGACGTCACCGGCGGCGAGCGCCGGTACGTGGCGCCCCTGGCTCGCGCCGCGGCGGCGGTGGGGATCGACGCCCTCTTCGCGGAGATCCACGAGGACCCCTCGCGGGCCAGGAGCGACGGCCCGAACTCGCTCGACTTCGAGATGGCCGACCAGGTCCTCGGCGACGTCCTCGCCGTCCGCAGGGCGCTGGGGCGGCAATGAGGCCGAGGGGGCGGTCCCGCTCCCGCCTCGACCCGCGCGCCCTCCTGGCCCGCGCCGCGCGCCTGCGGCTTCTCCTCTTCGACGTCGACGGCGTCCTCACCGACGGGCGCCTCTGGTACGGGCCGGAGGGCGAGGCCATGAAGTCCTTCGACGTCCAGGACGGCCACGGGATCGTCCTGCTCCGGGACCACCTGCAGCTCGGCGTCATCTCCGGGCGGCCGGGGAAGGTCTCGGAGGTCCGGCTCCGCGAGCTCCGCTTCCAGCACCTGGTCTTCGCCGAGCGCGACAAGCTCGCGGGGTACGCCCGGCTCGCCCTGGGGATCCCCGACGAGGAGGTCGGCTACATGGGCGACGACCTGAACGACCTGCCGCTCCTGCGCCGGGTGGGGCTCTCGGCGGCGCCGGCCGACGCCCGGCCCGAGGTGCGGGAGGCGGTGCACTTCGTGGCGAACGCCCAGGGCGGCCGCGGCGCGGTCCGCGAGCTCTGCGAGCTCGTCCTGCGGGCGAAGGGGATCCGGGTCGGATAAGGGCGGCGAGGAGGTCGGGGGGCGTGCTAGCTTTGCGCGCGATGTCCGTCCCGCTCCCGACGCGACTCCGGCGGGGCCTTCGCTCGCTCCTCCTCGAGGCGGCCGTCCGCGTCCTGATGCTGCTCCCCTTCCGGTCCCTCTACGCGCTGGGAGGGGCCGCGGGGCGGCTCGGCTGGCGGCTGGCCCGGAGGACCCGCGGGATCATGCTCGAGCAGCTCGCGGTGGCCTTTCCGGACCGGGCCCCGGCGGAGCGGGAGGCGGTGGCGCGCGCCTCCCTGGTCCATCTGGGGCGGCTCGCCGCCGAGGTCATGGGCCTGCGCGGGGGCGGCCCGCGCCTCGAGGCCGCCATGGGCCTCTCCCCGGGCTCGGAGCGCACGCTGCGGGACGCCGTGGCCCGGGGGCGAGGGGTG
>DATBLK010000151.1:0-9470 GCA_036555405.1 Anaeromyxobacteraceae bacterium | reverse complement strand
CGCCGGCGACGTCGAGGCCCTCCTCCTGACGCACCCGGAGCTCCGCGGCTTCGTCGACGCGGGCGGCCTCTCCGACCTGCAGGTGACGGTGACCTTCGCCGACGGCGACGCCGCCGGCTTCGCGCGGCTGGCGCGCGGCCTCGAGGATGCGTGGGCGCGCACGGTGGCGGAGGACCCTGCTTTCCGCGGCGCCTCGCTGAAGGTCGTGGGCGAGGCGCTGCTGCAGGCCAAGGTGGGCGCGAGCCTGGTGCCCACGCTCACCCAGAGCTTCGCGCTCACCGCCGCCCTCATCTTCGCCGCCTTCCTGGTGGTCTTCCGCAGCCCCTCGGCGCGCCTCATGGCGATGATCCCGTCGGTCTTCGCCATCCTCTGCACCTTCCTCGCCCTGCGCCTCCTCGGGGGATCGCTGAACGTCGCCACCATCCTCATCGCCACCACGGTCCTCGGCACCACCGAGAACGACCAGATCCACTTCTTCCACCACCTCGGCGAGGGCGAGGGGCCGGGCGGGCTCGACGCGGCGCTGCGCCACGCCCTGCGAGTCTCGGGGCGGGCCATCTTCTTCGCCACCCTCATCAACGCGGCCGGCTTCCTCGGGCTCGCCTTCTCGCGCTTCCCCCCGCTGCGCCAGTTCGGGCTGGAGACGGGCGGCGCCTTCCTCCTGGCGATGGTGGCCGACTTCACCGCGCTCCCGGGGGCGCTCTGGATGGTGCGGCGCGAGCGGCCGCGCGCCTGAGGGGCTCGCCGCCGCCCTCAGCGCGGCGGACGCGCCACCCGCCGGTAGACGGCCTCGAGCCGGGCCACCGACGCGGCCAGCGAGAGGCCCTGCGCCGCCTCCAGCGCCCGGACCCGGAGCAGCGCGCGCCGCGCCGGGTGGTCGAGGAGCGCGTCGAGCTTCCTCGCCAGGTCGGACGGATCGCCGGCGGCGAACCGCAGGTCGTCGGACACCGCCAGGTGGCGGGCGGCGCTGCCGGGGGCGTCGGCCACCAGGGCCGGCAGGCCGCAGCCGAGCGCCTCGAGCACCGCCATCCCCTCGAGCTCGAACTCCGAGGCGTGGATCAGCAGGTCGGCCGTGCGGAGCAGCCGCAGGAGCTCGTCGTCGGGGACGAAGGCCACCTCGGCGGGCACGCGAAGGGAGGCGGCGCGCGCCCGGACGCGAGCCTCCTCGGGGCCGCGCCCGGTGACGACGAGCTGGAGCCGGCCGGCGTGTCGGGAGCGGCGCACGCCCTCGATGACGACGTCGAGCCGCTTCTCCCTGGCGAGCCGCCCCACCGCCAGGACCAGGAACCGGCCGCGGTGGCGCTCCGGCCGCTCCGCCGGACCCGGCGCGAAGAGGGGCGCGATCCCGTTCGAGATCACCTCGGCCGGGGCGGTGAGGCCGCGCCGGACGAGCTCGTCGCGGGCGAACGCGCTCGGGCAGATCACCACGTCGGCGCGCGCGTAGACGGTCCGCAGGAAGAGGCGCCAGGTCCACTCGGCGAGGCGGGCCGAGCGGAGCCCCACGTTCAGGAACATGTTCTCGGGCTGCAGGTGGGAGGCGGCGACCACCGGCGTGCCCAGGCGGCGGGCCACCGCGGTGGCCCGCACGCCCAGCCAGAACGGAAACTGCACGTGGAGGACGTCGGCTTCGCCGATGACCCGCTCCAGCGTGGCGCGGCGGGGCCAGGCGAAGACGAAGCCCATCTCGCGCATGACGCGGCCGAAGGGCGGAACGGTGAAGGCGGGCAGGGGCGCGCGGCCCTCGCCGGGAGGGCCCGTGGCCAGCAAGGTGACGTCGTGGCGCTCCCGCAGGGCCTCCGCGAAGCGCCGGGCCGACCGGACGCCGCCGTTCTTCACGCCCTCGACCAGGTCGGCGGCGAAGGCGATGCGGAGGCGGCGAGAGGTCACGGCATCGACGTCAGGGAGGCCACCAGGTTGCCGTACATGTCCTCGAGCGTGCCTGCCACGACGGTGTAGTCCTGCCCGCTGGCGTTCAGCCAGCCGACGAGCTCCAGCCGGGTGGCGGTCGGATCTCCCGGGAGCGGCGAGGCCACCAGCGACCCGGACTGCTCGGCGATGTGCTCCGAGCCGCAGGTCTTCTGGTAGCGGAGCCCGGCGACGAGCGGGGCGTCGCTCGTGCCCTCGAGCGGGCCGGCGCGGTAGAGCAGGTCCCACTCCACGGTGACCACATTGTGGACCACGTAGTGGATCTGGAAGCTGACGGGGAACTCGGGCTCCACGTCCAGCGTCGGGGTCCACAGGTCCCCCGGGCTGTGGATGCGGCTCGTCCGGGGCAGCTTCATCGCCGCGTACACCTTCGCGAGCGGCGCGCGGACGATGCCGCGACCGTGGGCCACGGCGTGGCTGAGGGTCGGATAGGAGAAGACGTTCAGCGCCCGCGTGGCCAGGTCGGGGGGCGGCGCCGGCCAGGCGACCTCGTCGCCCACCGCCTCCAGGGGCTCGAACCCGACGGCCTTGGCGAATTCGACGCAGGTGCTCTTCGCCGTCCCGCAGCCGGCCACCGGGGCCCAGGCCAACCAGAGGGCGAGCGACATGGGGAAACGTCCGGGCATCCGCCCTCCGTCGAGTCGTCTCCCGGCAGGCTATCGCATGGGACCGCACCGCGTGTGCTCCACGTCGCCGCCTGTCGCCGCGCGGCCCGTCCGGAGGATTCGCCCCCCCGCGAGGCGATTCCGTGGCAGCCTCTGGCTCTGCAAGCGGGCCCTCGGGCCCTCGCCCCGGCACATGCGCACCGCGCCCCTCCTCGCCCTGGCCGCCGCCCTCGCGGTCCCGACCTCGCCCATGGCCCAGGTGTCCCTGGGCCTGCGCGCCGGCTACTCCATTCCCTTCGGCGACGCCGCCAACGTCGGCGGCTTCGGCAGCTTCAAGGAGAAGGACCTCTTCTCCGCGGTCGTGCCCCTTCAGGTCGAGGCCTCCTGGCGCTTCACGCCGGCCCTCTCCGCCGGCCTCTACTTCGCGTACGGGATCGGCTTCCAGGGGACGCAGCTCCACGACCTGGTCTGCGCCAACGCCTCCTCCTGCTCCGCCATCCGCGACCTGCACCTGGGCGCGCGGGCCGCCTGGACCTTCGGGACCGTGGCCGGCGTGGCGCCCTGGATCGGCCTGGGAGGGGGCCTGGAGGCGGCGCACTTCGAGGCGACCCGGGCCACCTTCCCGACCGGGCTGCCGCCGCCCTCGCCGCCCATCATCTCGGGAGACCTGGACGGGACCTTCCGCGGCTGGGAGGTGATGCTCGAGGGAGGCTTCGACTGGTGGGCGACGCCCGCGGTTGGGTTCGGCCCGTTCGTGCAGCTGCAGATCGGCCAGTACCGGGTCCAGGACGTCTCCTTCGTCTTTCCCGTCCCCGGGAACGGCGGCATCCCCGAGCCCAAGCCGCACGAGTTCCTGACCGTCGGCCTGCGGTGCCGCCTCGACCTCTGAGGCGTCGACTCCACCCTCAGCCCTGCGGGGCGACCTCGTCCGAGCCCAGCCCGGACCCGTCGTCCCCGGGGCCGTCGTCCTCGAGGAGGACCACCGGCATGGGCCGGTTGCGGCCCGGGCTCCAGTGGAGGAGCTCCGCCTCGGCGCCGCGCACCCGCAGGAAGGTGAACTGGACCCGCTCGCGCGGGAGGAACACGTCGTGGGTGAAGACGGCGAGCCAGGTGCCGGTGTTGAAGTACCAGCCGGACCCGCCGCCCGGGAGCGGGAAGGCGCTCGCCACCTCCTCGTGGATGTGGCCGAAGACGACGAGGGGCACGCCCGCGATCCCGGCGATGCGCCTGGCCGCCGCCGTCAGCGGCCGGCCCTGCTCCTCGGTCGGAAGGCGCAGCGCCGCGGCCACCAGCCCGGTCGCGGCCATCAGGGCGAAGACCAGATAGACCATCAGGCTGAGGAGCGCCTTGCCCCCGACCCCCGACGTCAGCGAGGCGATGAAGGTGGTGGCGGCGGTGAGCGTGCCCACGCCGAGCAGCGTGACCAGGATCGTGCCGAACACGAGCTTGATCGCCTGCCGCAGGAGCCCGCTCGCCGCTCGGGCCACGTCGGCGCCCCTGCACTTGAGGCGATCCACCTCGAGCAGCCGCCCCCCCAGCCCGGACGTCCGCGCGAGGTCGGCCAGCTCCGCCCGGTGGGCCTCCTCGGCCTCGCGCTGCCAGCCCGGCTCGGGCGCGCGGCCCAGTCGGCGGAGCACCTGCACCAGGAAGCGGCCGTGGGAGAGGGCCAGCCGCAGCAGCAGGCGCGGCCGGTTGGCGAGCAGGAAGCGGAAGTACCGGTAGTTGGCGCGAGTGGAGGGGACGATGAAGGTGATGGAGCCGAAGAGGTTGTAGAGGTAGCGCTGGAAGAAGTTGCCGAGGGGCATGTCCCGCTCGGCCACCACCTCGGCCAGCGGCCCCTCTGCCATCCGCCGGCGCAGCGGGAACCGGAAGGCGTTCTCCGGGTCGTACTGGCAGCCGTGCTCGATCCAGATGCGGCCCGGCTCGTGGACGAACCAGGGCGCGAAGGAGAGCCGTCCGATGGCCCCGGCGGGCGCACCCCGGCGATCCAGGGTCGCGGCGACCGCCGCCCGCACCGTCTGCTGCACCGGCTCCCACTGGATCTCGAGGTCGTGGTTCCCGGCGACGTAGACCACCTCGTGCCCCGCCGCCAGCACCTCGGCGACCCCCTCGACGAAGGCCCGGTGGCCGTTCAGGACGTCGCGGGCCATCGCGGCCGCCACCTCCGGCGTGAGCAGGGGCCCGGGACGCCGTCCCCCTCGACGGGCGTCGGCCGGCGGCGCGGGATCGATGCGCAGGAAGTCCAGGACGTCGCCGTTCAGGACGAGCCTGAGGGGCACGCCCCGCCCCCGCTGGACGACGCAGAGCCAGCGGCAGAAGGCGAGGAAGTCGTCGTCGTAGAGGAAGGCCTCGAGCCGGAACCAGCGCTTCGAGGCGGGGTTGTAGCCCCGCCCCATGTGCAGGTCGGAGACGACGACGAGATCGCTCGGCGCTCCCGGTGGCGCGGTCTCGCTCACGCCTCACTTGTAGCACCCCGCCCGCGGGCCGAGGCGTGGCGCTCCCGCCTTCTGCTACGCTCGGGCCCATGGGCATGGACGGCTACAGGCGCCTCCTGGACTACAACCAGCGCTGGGTCGCGGCGCAGCTCGCCGAGCGCCCCGACTACTTCACGCGGCTCCAGGACGGCCAGGATCCGGAATACGCCTGGATCGGCTGCTCGGACAGCCGGGTCCCGGCCGAGACCGTGACCGGCTGCCAGCCCGGCGAGCTGTTCGTTCACCGGAACGTGGCCAACCAGGTGGTCCACACCGACCTGAACCTGGCCACCGTGATCGCCTTCGCGGTGGAGCGGCTTCGCGTGCGGCACGTCATCGTCTGCGGCCACTACGGCTGCGGCGGCGTCAAGGCGGCGATGTCGCGCCGCGACTACGGCCTCATCGACCGCTGGCTCCAGAACATCAAGGACTGCGCCGAGCGCCACCAGGCGGAGCTGGGCGCACTCCCCGACGAGGAGGCGCGCACGCGGAGGCTCGTGGAGCTGAACGTCGTCGAGCAGGTGGATCACCTCGCCAAGACCCTGGTGATCCAGCGGGCCTGGAAGAGGCAGGGACGCCCGTGGCTCCACGGCTGGGTCTACGACATGCACGGCGGCCGGTTGAGCGAGCTCGTGCAACGGACCTCGAACGACCTGCCGCACCCCGTCCACCGGTACGACTTCGACGAGCCCTGACGCCGAGAAGGCGATGCTGCGCGCCATCGCCGACGCCGCACCCGACTCCTGGTACGTCAAGGACCGGGAGGGCCGCTTCCTCTACGACAACCCGGCGGCGCTCCGGATCCTGGGGAGGCCGGCCGAGCAGGTCATCGGGAGGACGGAGGCCGAGCTCCTGGGCGCCGCCGCCGGCGAGCGGCTCCGGGCGACGGACCTCCGCGTCATGGAGGCCGGCGTCGCCGAGACGGTCGAGGAGGAGATCGAGGGCGCCGGGGGGCGGCGCGTCTTCCTGTCGACGAAGGGCCCCTACCGCGACGACCGGGGGCGCGTCGTCGGCGTCGTCGGGGTCTCGCGCGACGTCACCGGGCGCGGGGAGGCCGAGGAGGCCCGGAGGCTGGAGAGCCTCGGGCGGCTCGCCGCCGGCGTGGCCCACCACTTCAACAACCTGCTCACGGCCATCCTCGGGGGGGCGGAGGCGCTGCTCCGGGACCTCGACCGGAACAGGCCCATCGACCGGGAGAGCGTGGAGTCCATCCTCCAGGCCGCGGCGCGGTCGAGGGACCTCACCCGCCAGCTCCTCGCGGTGGCGCGCCGGCAGGTGCTGGTTCCCGCCCCGGTGGACCTGAACGACCTGGTCCGGGAGGCCGAGCCGCAACTCCGCCGCCTCCTTCCCGAGAGCGTCGCCCTCGAGGTGAGCCTCCAGCCCGACCTTTGGATCGCGCTCGGCGACCGGCAGCAGCTCCAGCAGGTGCTCCTCTGCCTCGCCGCGAGCGCGAGGGACGCCATGCCGGACGGGGGAAGTCTCCTCGTGGAGACGGCGAACGCGGAGCTCGACGAGGGGGTGGCGTGGGGGCTGGGCGCGGCCCCGGGGCCGCACGTCCGCCTCACGGTGCGGGACTCCGGCGACGCGATCCCGCCCGGGAGCCGGGAGGGGCTCTTCGAGCCCTTCTCCCCCGCCGGGGGGCGGGGACGGGCGGCCGGCCTCGCCCTCGCCGCCGCGTACGGCATCGTCCGGCAGAGCAAGGGCGCCATCGCCGTCGACAGCCAGCCGGCGCGGGGCGCCGCCTTCCACGTGCACCTGCCGGCGGCGCCGAGCTGATCCCCGCAGGGAGCGCCGCGATCAGCGCGCCGGGACCTCGGCGGTCGTCAGGAAGCGCGGCGGGCGGCGGTGGCGGGTCGCCTGCTCGTAGGCGTAGGCGAGGGCGAGCAGCCGGGGCTCGCTCCAGGCAGGGCCCATGAAGGTGATGCCCACCGGTAGCCCGTGGACCTGGCCCGCGGGCACGGTGACGGCCGGGTAACCGGCCACGGCCGGCGGCGTCGAGCTCGAGACCAGCGACGGCTCGGCGTTCAGGGCGTCGATCACCCAGGCCGGGCCCACCGTCGGCGCCACCAGGGCGTCGAGCCGGTGCTTCCCGAGCACGGCGTCGAGCCCCTCCTCGCGCGCCAGGCGCCGGGCGCGGGCGTGCGCCCGCCGGTAGGCCCTGTCGGTGAGCGGCCCCTTCGCCGCCGCCTTCTCGAGGAGGTCCTGGCCGAACCAGGCGAGCTCCCGGTCGCGGTGGCGCTCGTTCCAGGCGACGATGTCCGCCAGGCTCCTCACCGCGGCGCCGGGCGCCCAGGCGGCGAGGTAGCGGGCCATCCCGTCCTTCAGCTCGTACAGCAGCACCTCCAGCTCGGCCTGGTCGTACTCGCCGAGGTGGGGGATGTCCGCGGGGTCCACGACCACCGCGCCCCGCCGGCGAAGCTCGGCGACGGCCTCCTCGGCGAGCCGGTCCACGAAGGGCGAGGACCCGAACAGCCCGGCCCGCGCCACGCCGATGCGCGCGCCCTTCAGGGCGCCGGCGTCGAGGAAGCGGAGGTAGTCGGCGGGCGCGCGCCCCAGGCTCGCGGCGGTGGCCGGGTCGGCCGGGTCGACGCCGGCGAGCGCGCCGAGGAGGGCCGCGGCGTCGGCCACGGTGCGGGTCATCGGTCCGGCGGTGTCCTGCGACGCGGCGATGGGGATGATCCCGCTCCGGCTCACCAGGCCCACCGTGGGCTTGAGCCCGACGAGGGCGGTCACCGACGAGGGGCAGACGATGGAGCCATCGGTCTCGGTCCCCAGGCCCACCGCGGCGAGGCTCGCGGCGACGGCCGACGCCGTTCCCGAGGACGACCCGCAGGGGCTCCGGTCGAGCGCGTAGGGGTTGCGGGTCTGGCCGCCGCGGGCGCTCCATCCGCTCTGCGACCGGCTCGACCGGATGTTGGCCCACTCGGAGAGGTTGGCCTTCCCGAGGATCACCGCGCCGGCGGCGCGCAGGCGCTCCACGGCGAAGGCGTCGCGCGGGGGCCGGGCGCCGACGAGGGCCAGCGACCCGGCCGTGGTCTCGGTGCGGCCGGCGGTGGCCACGTTGTCCTTCACCAGCACCGGGATGCCGTGCAGCGGGCCGCGCGGCCCCCTGGCGCGGCGCTCGACGTCGAGCCGCTCGGCGTCGCCGAGCGCGTCGGGATTCGCCTCCAGCACCGCGTGGAGCTTCGGGTCGACGGCGGCGATGCGCGCCAGGTAGGCCTCGACGAGCTCCCGCCCGGTGAAGCGGCCGGCGGCCATGGCGCCCTGGAGCTCCGCGACCGTCGCCTCCTCGATCGGCACCGCCGGCGCCCGGGCCGCGGCGCGCCCCGCCGGGGCGAGGATCGCGGCCAGGAGGAGGAGGGCTCTCGAGCGCATCGGAACTCGTTACCCGCTCCGTCCGGCGCGAGTCAAACGGACCCGCGCGGCGCACCTCCCCTGCGCCGGCCCGCCGGCGTAGAATCGGCGCGGAGGACGACCATGCCCGTGAGCAAGAAGCGGAGGAAGGGCGGCAAGCCGGTGCAGCGCGCCGCGCCCCCTCCCGCCCCCGAGTCCGAGTCCGCCCCGGTCCCGGAAGGGAAGCCGGGCCACCTGCAGCAGCGCATGGGCCGGCCCGCAAACCCGTTCGTGCAGCAGCAGCAGGCGAAGCGCGGCGCCCAGCGCGGCCGGTAGCCGCGCCCCGCTCCTCGTCGACCTCGGGCGCCGAGGGCGGCGGGATGCCCCCCCGGGCGCGGGACCTCGTCACATTTCGCCGCCCCTCGCCATCCCCTCCTCGTGCGGCGCCGAGGCGCCGCGAGCCCGAGGAGGATGCCATGACGAGGAAGTCGATTGCCCTGGCGAGCGCGCTCTCCCTCCTGACCGGCGCCTGCGGCGCCGGCGGCGGGGCGATCGGCGGGGACATGCGGTCGGTGTCGGTGATGGCGAGCGGCGGCGGCGAGACGCCGGAGGGGACCCTGGAGCTCTCGCTCGTGGCCCGCGGCGGCGACCGCGAGCCCGAGGGGTTCATCCTGGTGGCGCTCCGGGCGCCGTCCGGCGGCGAGTCCCTCGCGGTCGCCTCCGTGACCTGCCTGTCGGCGCAGGGGAGCGACGTCCGGGCGGCCGGACTCGTGGTCGCGACCAGCGACGGGGTCCGCTTTCCGGCGGGCCGCGACGTCTACGCCCGGGCGCGCGGCGCCCGGGTCGCGGAGGTGGCCTTCGGCGACGGCATGCGGGCGCCGGGCTGCGGCGACCGGGACTTCCCCGCGGCCTACGCGCTCCGCTCCACCGAGCCTGGCGACGAGGCGACCCCCGCGCCGTCGCTGCGCGACCGCAGGCCGGGCGGCGAGGGCCCGGAGGGCGGCGCCGCGGCGCTGTCCGAGTAGCGCGCCCGGATCGTAGCGGCCCGGCCGCCGGCCCCTTGCCGGTGCGCCGGGCCGCCGCGTCCTCCGGAGCCTGAGACGCCCGGTCTCGATTCCCGAACGCTACGTAG
>DATBLK010000145.1:0-10740 GCA_036555405.1 Anaeromyxobacteraceae bacterium | reverse complement strand
GACGCGGGCGTCGCGCCAGGGCTCGAGGTTCAGGAACTCGACGATCTCCTCGCAGCGTTCCCGGTGGCGGACCTCCTCGCCCCGCAGCCGCAGCGCCGCCGCCCAGAAGCTCCGCCGGTAGTGGAGGTGGCGCCCGAGCATGAGGTTCTCGAGAACCGTCATGTGGAGGAAGAGGCGGAGGTTCTGGAAGGTGCGGGCCAGGCCGCGCGCGGTGACGCGGTCGGGGGAGAGGCCGAGCAGGCTCTCCCCGCGAAAGGCGATCCTCCCCGAGGTGGGGCGGTACTGGCCGGTGATGCAGTTGAAGAGCGAGGTCTTCCCCGAGCCGTTCGGCCCGATGACGGCCAAGGTCTCCCCCTCGGCGAGCGTCAGGTCGACCCCGCCGAGGGCCGTGATCCCGCCGAACGCGAGCATGAGGTCCCGGACCTCCAGCAGCTCGGCCCCGCCCATCCCCTTTCCTAGAAGTGGCCCTTGAAGACCTGCCAGGGGCTGACCTGCGCCGGGACCTCGTTCGCGTCCTTGCCGGCCCGCATGAGCCGCACGGCGTTGAGGCCGTGGTGCTGGTCGGGCGCGAAGCCGTGCGGCGGGTAGAGCCCCTCGCCGGTGTAGTCCTTGATCTGCTCCATGGCCTTCACGAAGCCGGCGCGGGTCAGGTTGCGGCCCGCGCGCTTCAGCCCCTCCACCAGCAGGTTGACGTCGGCGCAGCCCTGGACCGCGAAGCCCTCGCGCCCCTTCAGCTTGGGCTCGATCTTGGTCACGATCTCGATGAGCCGGTCGGCGGCGGGCTCGCCGCGCATCGCGCCGATGGAGTCGAAGTAGGCCCCCGCCCACAGGTCGGGGAGGAGCCGGAACATCACGTCGCGGTCGTAGAGCGTGAAGGAGCCGAAGAGCTTGGGCCGGTACCCGACCTTGGCCATCTCCTTGACGAGCCCGGCGGCGTGCCCGGTGGTCGAGTAGAGGATGACGGCCTCGGCGCCCGACTCCTTCATCTTCAGGGCATGGGTGCCGAGCTCGCGGTCGGTGACCTCGTAGAACACCTCGCCGACGAGGCTCGTCCCCGGCGTCTTCTTCAGCCCCCTCTTCACGCCCTCGAGGCCGCCCTTGCCGAAGTCGTCGTTCTGGCCGAAGAAGCCGACCTTCTTCACGCCCTCGAGCTTCGCCGCCTGCTGGACCAGGAACTCGGTCTCGTCGGCGTAGTCCGGGTAGAGCTGGAAGACGGTGCGGACCTTCTCCTTCGGCTGCTTGGCGAAGACCTGCACGCTCCCGAGCGGGTAGACGAGCGGGAGCCCGGCCTCGGCCACCAGGTCCTTGTTCGCGTTCAGCACCGCGGTCCCCACCGTCCCGATGACGGCGAAGACCGTGTCCTTCATCTCGTTGAAGTTGGCGACGGCTCGGCCGGGGTTGTAGCCGTCGTCCTTGAGGACGATCTTGATCTTCCGGCCGTGGACGCCCCCCTTCTCGTTCACGTGCTTGGCGTAGGCCTCCGACGCGAGGGCGATGGTGCCCCAGGCCGCCGCCGGCCCGGAGAGCGGGCCGGTGATGCCGATGGTCACCTCGGTGTCGGTGACGCCGGGCTCGGCCGCGCGCGCCGGCGCGGCGAGGAGAAGGGACGCGACGAGTGATGCACCGAGTGCTCGGAACGCCATGGCCACCTCCGGATCCAGGTTCGAGGACGGCATACCCTAACCCAGGATCGGCGGGATGAGACCCGGGCACCCTTGAGGGAACGAAGCTCGAAGCGCCGTGACGCGTGGCGTCGGAGGGCGCGGGGCGCGACTCAGCGTGCGGTGCGCGCCGGCGCGCAACCCTGGGGCGCGGGCCTCAAGCCGGAGCGCGGCACGCCCCATCGTTGGCCCCGCGGCCCGCCGCCCGCCGCCTATGCTCCGCCCCGTCCCCATCCCGCCCGTCCCCATCCCGGAGGAGCCGTGCCCGCCAGGAACAAGCAGTGGCTCCTCGCGTCCCGCCCCCGGCGCGCAGCGGTGGAGTCCGACTTCGAGCTCGTCGAGACCGACCCGCCCGCGCCGCGGGACGGGCAGGTCCTCGTCAAGGTTCGCTTCCTCTCGCTCGACCCCTACATGCGCGGCCGCATGGACGACGCCAGGTCCTACGCGCCCAGCCAGGAGCTAGGCCAGGTGATGGTCGGCGGCACCGCAGGCGAGGTGGTCGAGTCGCGCCATCCGGCGTTCCAGGCCGGCGACGCCGTCGTGGGCATGGGCGGCTGGCAGGAGCTCTTTCTCTCCGACGGCCAGGGGCTCCGGAAGGTGGATGCGGCGACCCTGCCCCTTTCCGCCCACCTCGGCCCCGCCGGGATGCCCGGCGTCACCGCCTGGTACGGCCTGGACCGCGTCGGGCAGCCCAGGGCCGGCGAGACCGCGCTCGTCACCGCCGCGGCCGGCGCGGTCGGCAGCGTCGCCGGCCAGCTCGCCAGGCTCCGCGGCTGCCGCGCCGTCGGCGTCGCCGGCGGCCCGGCGAAGTGCGCCCACGTGGTCGGGGACCTGGGGTTCGACGCCTGCGTCGACTACAGGGCGCCCGACTTCCGCGAGGCGCTCAAGGCCGCCTGCCCCTCGGGCGTCGACTTCGTCTTCGAGAACGTCGGCGGCCCGGTGCTCGACGCCGCGCTGGCCCGCATGAACCCCTTCGGCCGGGTCGCGCTCTGCGGCCTGGTCGCCGGCTACCAGGGCGGCGAGATCCCCATCCGCGGCGTCCGCCTGCTCCTGGTGAACCGCGTTCGCCTCCAGGGCTTCATCGTCTCCGACCACCTCGACCTCTGGCCCCAGGCCATCCGCGAGCTCGCGGGCCTCCTGGCCTCCGGGAAGCTCCGGTACCGCGAGACGGTCGCCGACGGCATCGAGAGCGCGCCGCGCGCCTTCGTGGGGATGCTGCGGGGGGAGAACCTCGGGAAGCAGCTGGTCCGGGTGTCGTAGGTCCCCGGCGGGGACCTCCTCCCCGGGCTACCCCCTGATCCCCAGCACCCTGCGGGCCAGGCGGGACTTCTCCGCGAGGTTCGCCTGGCGCAGCATGACGATGCGCTGGGCCTGGGGCGAGCCGGCGCCGTGAAGCGCCTCGACCACCGTGGAGACCGAGGTCATCGCCTCGATGTAGCGGACCAGCTTGCGCTTGTCGTCGGTGTCGAAGCCCGCCTTGCCGGCGAAGTACTTCCGGAGCAGCCCCCCGACCTCGCTGGAGGCGAAGTCGGCGTCCGAGGGCAGGGTCGAGAGGATGCCGCCCCCGAGGTCGTGGGCCAGCCGCGCCACCTGGTAGACGAAGCGGGTGACGTTCTGCTTCACGGTGTTGGCGAGGAGCGGATCGACGAGCCAGTTGCCCGCGGGAAGCCGGGTCGCCAGCGCCGAGGAGCCCATGGCCCCGGCGAAGTTCGTTTCCACCAGGTGCACCATCTCGGTGAGCTTGTCCTTCACCACCGCGTTCGCCGAGGTCCCGTGCACCTCGGTGAGCATGGCGGTGGCGCCGAGGAGCACGTCGGCGTTCCCCGCCTTGCAGCCGCCGTAGTTCGCCCGGTGCCAGGCGGCGAAGCGGTCGACGAGGAGGCCGGCGAAGTCGCCCTCCCCCGCCATGAAGACGCGCTCGCTGGGCACGAAGACGTCGTCGAAGATGAGCGTGCTCTCGCCGCCGACGACGCCGAAGGCGGTGCCGCAGTCGATGCCGCCCTCCAGCTTGCGCTCGTCGTTCGTCTGCCGCCCGAAGACCAGGGTGAGCCCCGGGGCGTCGACGGGGACGGCGCAGGCCACGGCCCAGTCAGCCCCCTCCGGCGGGAGGCCCAGGGTCGGCATCACCAGGATCTCGTGCGAGTTCACGGCGCCGGTGATGTGGGTCTTGGCTCCGCGGATGACGATCCCGTCGGGCCGCCGCTGCACGACGTGCAGGTAGAGATCGGGGTCGGCCTGCTTCCAGGGCGGCAGGGAGCGGTCGCCCTTCACGTCGGTCATGGCGCCGGCCGACATGAGGTCCTCGCGCTGCGCCCGTTCCAGGAACCTCCGGAAGCGAGCGTGGTAGTCGGTGCCGCGGGCGCGGTCCATCTCGAAGGTCACCGACCAGAGAGCGTTCAGGCCGTCGAGGCCCACGCAGCGCTGGAAGCAGGTGCCGGTTTCCTGCCCGAGCGTCCGCAGCATGGCGATCTTCTTCAGGAGGTCGTCGACGCTCCAGAAGAGGTGCGTGAAGCGCGAGACCCGCTCGCCGGTGAGGTGCGAGGTCGCCGTCATGAGCTCGGCGTGGCGCGGGTCGCGGCACAGGTCGTAGGTCGCGGCCGCGGTGCGGACGTGCGGGGCGATGGCGGGGTGGCCGTAGGGGTCGAGGAGCCGCTCGCCCTTGTAGAACACCCGCGGGGTCCGCGCCTTCAGGCTCTTCCGGTACTGCGCACCGTCCATGAGGGGCATGGTCGCTCCTCCTTCGCGTCGACACGATGCCGCCCCGCGGCGGCGGGATCAAGCCAGGGCGCCGGTCACCAGGCCGTCCAGCCGCCGTCCACGTAGAGGGTCTGGCCGGTGACGAAGTCGCTGGCCCGGGAGGCCAGGTAGACGACGGTGCCGACGAGCTCCTCCGGCTGGCCGAAGCGCCCCATGGGCGTCCGCTCCACGAGGAAGCGGTAGCGCTCCGGGTCGTTGCGGAGCGCGGCCACGAAGGGCGTCTCGAAGTACGTCGGGGCGATGGCGTTCACCTGGACGCCCTTCTGGGCCCACTCCAGCGCCATCACCTTGGTCAGCATGTTCACGCCGCCCTTGCTCGAGGCGTAGGCGAGCTGGTTCGGCATCGCCACCGCGCCGAAGATGGAGGAGACGTTGATCACCTTGCCGGCGCCGCGGGCCAGCATCTGGGGCGCCACCGCCTGGGCCACGAGGAAGTAGCCCTTCAGGTTGGTGTCGAGGACCAGGTCCCACTCGTCCTCGGAGAGCTCGAGCACCGGCTTGCGCACGTTGACGCCGGCGTCGTTCACCAGGATGTCGATGCCGCCCAGCGCGGCGACGGCGGCGTCGACCGCCCGGCGCACGCTGGCGCGGCTGCGGACGTCCATGGGGAAGGCCTCGGCGCGCACGCCCAGCGCCTGGATGGCCTGGCGCGCCGGCGCCAGGTCGGCCTCGCTCCGGGCGCAGATCGCCACGTCCGCGCCGGCCCGCGCCAGGCCCTCGGCCATCGCCCGGCCCAGCCCCCGCGAGCCGCCGGTGACCAGCGCACGGCGCCCCCCGAGCTCGAAGAGATCGATCGCCATGCCGCCTCCTCCTCACACCGCCAGGTACTTGCCGACCACCGCCTCGTCCCGGGAGATCTCCGCCATCGCGCCCTGGTGCGCCACCCTCCCCTTCTCGAGCACGTAGCCGCGGTCGCAGACCCGCAGGCAGAAGCGGAGGTTCTGGTCCGCGAGCAGGATGGTCGCCCCCTGGCCGCGGATGCGGCCCAGGACCTCGACGAGGTTCGCCACCACCAGCGGCGCGAGCCCCTCCGACGGCTCGTCGAGGAGGAGCAGCGCCGGGTTCGCCATCAGGGCCCGCCCGATGCCGAGCATCTTCCGCTCGCCGCCGGAGAGGCTCGCTCCCTTGTGGCGCCCGAGGTCGCGGAGGCCGGGGAAGAGCGCGCGCACGCGCTCGGCGTCCCAGGGGCCGCGGCGCCGGGAGAGCCGCGCCGCCACCTCGAGGTTCTCGTCCACGGTGAGCGTCGGGAAGACGCGGTGGTCGTCGGGGACCCAGGCGATGCCGGCGCGGGCCACGGCGTCGGGCGGCAGCCCGCGGAGCTCGGCGCCGCGGAAGCGCACCGAGCCGGCGCGCGGCGGCGTCAGGCCCATGACCGACCGCAGCGTCGTGGTCTTCCCCACCCCGTTCCGCCCCAGGAGCGCCACCGTCTCGCCCTCGCGCACCCGCAGGCTCACGCCCTGGAGGACGTGGCTCGTCCCGTAGAAGGTGTCGACGCCCTCGAGCTCGAGGATCACGTCGCCGCCGCCTTCTCCGGGGCCGGGACCACCTCCTGGCCCAGGTAGACCTCGCGGACGCGGGCGTCGGCGCGCACCGCCGCCGGAGCGCCGTCGCAGAGGACCTCGCCCCGGTGCAGCACCAGGACCCGCGCCGAGAGCGAGAAGACCACGTCCATGTCGTGCTCCACCACGACGAAGGTGGTGCGCCCCTCGCCGGCGAGGCGGCGGATGGACTCGAGGAGGCGCGCGCGCTCCACCGGGTTCATCCCGGCGGTCGGCTCGTCGAGGAAGAGGAGCGCCGGCCGCGCGGCGAGGGCCACCGCGACCTCCAGGAGGTGCTTGTCGCCGTGCGACAGCGCCAGGGCGGGGACCTCGCGGGCCGGCCCCAGCCCCACCGCCTCGAGGGCGGCCTCGGCGGCGCGCCGGGCCTCCGCCTCGCGGGAGAGCCGGGCGAAGGGCCGCCGCGCCCGACCCGAGAGCGCCAGCACCGGCACCAGAACGTTCTCCAGCGCGGTGAGCCGGGGAAAGACGTTGACGATCTGGAACGACCGGCAGATGCCGAGCCGCACCCGATCGTGGACCGGCATCCGGGTGACGTCGCGCCCGCGGAAGGCGACGCGCCCGGCCTGCACCGGGAGGTGCCCGGTGAGGAGGTTCACCAGCGTCGACTTCCCGGCCCCGTTGGGCCCGATGATCGAGGTGAGGACGCCGTCCTGGAAGTCGAGGTGCAGGTCCTTCGCGGTCACCACGCTTCCGAAGGCGTGCTGGAGCCCGCGGACCTCGAGGAGCGCCGGCCCGGTCACCGCCCCTCCCCCGCCGGGCGCCGGCCGCCCAGGAGGGCCCCGAGCGCGCCCACCACGCCGCCGCGGAACCCCATGATGACGACCAGCAGGAGCAGGCCGAACGCCAGCATCCAGTGCTCGGTGTAGCGCTGGATGACCTCGCGCATGGCGATGAAGAACAGGCTCCCGACGAGCGGGCCGGTGAGCGTCTCCAGGCCGCCGAACAGGCTCACCAGGATGGGCTCGGCGGAGTGCGTCCAGTGGGCCATGAACGGGCGCGCGCCGCTCTCCAGCAGCACCTCGAGCGCGCCGGCGAGCCCGGCGAAGGCGGCGCTGACCACGAAGGCCGCGAGCCGGTAGCGCCGCACCGGGACGCCGGCGAAGGCGGTCCGGGTGGCGTTCTCGCGGAGGCCGGCCAGCACCAGCCCGAAGGGCGAGAGCCGGATGCGGTGCGCGACCCAGATGCTGAGCGCGAAGAGCAGCAGCACCAGGAAGTAGAACTGCGACTCGCGCTCGATGGGGATCCGGGCCAGGCCCAGCTCGACCGGTGCGCGCACCACGCCGATGAGCCCGTCGTCGCCGCCGGTGACCTCCCGCGCGTTCCAGACCAGCGCGAAGAACATCATCCCGAACGCCAGCGTGAGCATCGAGAAGTAGACCTCGCTGGAGCGGACGCAGAGGGCCCCGACGACCAGGGCCAGGACCGCGGCCGCGGCCACGCCGGCGGCCAGGCCGAGGATCGGGTGGGGCGAGACCCGGAGCGCGAAGAGCCCGAGGCCGTAGGCGCCGGCGGCGTAGAAGGCGCCGTGCCCGAAGGAGAGGAGCCCGGTCTGGCCGAGGAGCAGGTTGTAGCCGAGGGCGAAGATGCCCATCATCATCACCCGCATCGCCAGGTAGGGCGCGAACCTTCCGGAGAGGAAGGGGACGGCACAGAGGGCCGCCAGGAGCGCGAGCCAGGCCGCCGCCGCGACCCCGGGGCGCATCCTAGGCCGCTCCGAACAGGCCCCGCGGCCGCCAGAGCAGCACCGCGGCCATGAGGATGAAGGTGAGGAACATGTCGAAGGCGGGGAAGAAGCGGGTGCCGAACGCCGAGAGAACGCCCAGGACCAGCGCCCCCAGGAAGGCGCCCTTCAGGCTCCCCAGGCCTCCGATGACCGCGACGATGAAGGCCTCGATGATGATGGTCTCCCCCATGCCGGGCGTGAGGAGCCCCACGTAGGGGACCGCCAGCGCCCCGCCCAGCGCCCCGAGCCAGGTTCCGAAGACGAAGACCCCGGTGAAGAGGGCCGGGACCCGGACCCCGAGCGCCGACGCCATCTCCCGGTCCGAGGAGGCGGCGCGCACGATGCGCCCGATCCAGGTGCGCTCCAGCGCGGCCCAGAGCGCCAGCGCCACCAGCGGCCCCACCGCGATGACGAAGAGGCTGTAGACGGGGAAGTTCCGGCCCAGGATGTCGACCGAGCCCTCGAGCGGCCCCAGGCCCGAGGGCGGGGAGAGCGACCCGGCGCCCCAGGCGATCTTCACGAGGTTGTCGAAGACCAGGACGAAGGCGAAGGTGAGCAGGAGCTGGTAGGGCAGCTCCAGGGCGTAGACGCGCCGCAGGAACCAGCGCTCGACGACGAAGCCGGCTGCGCAGACCGCGAGCGGCCCCAGGAACATCGCCAGGTAGAAGTGGGGCGAGAGGGCCTTCACCAGCGCGAAGCTGACGTAGGCGCCGAGCATGTAGAAGCTTCCGTGGGCGAAGTTCAGGACCCCGAGCACGCCGAAGATGAGCGTGAGGCCGCTGGCGACGAGCCAGATGAACATGCCGCTCGAGAGGCCGGCGAGGCAGACGTGGACGATCGACTGCATGGTCGCGGGCCGCTGCCCTCTGCGGGGCGCGCCCGGGAGGCGCGCCCGCCGCGGTCGGCCTCAGAACGGCGGCTTCGTCCCCGGCCCCTCGAACGGCGGCCGGGCCCAGGCCACGCTGGCGGGAATGAGCTTCGTCTCGCCCATGACCTTGAAGGGGTACTTCGGGTCCGCCTTGGTCTTCCCCCAGGGCACGTCGTAGATGGCCTGGTGGTCCTCCTTGCGGAAGACCCGGTGACCGCCGGGGGTGTCGATCTCCATCCCCTCGAGCGCCTGGATGACGGGCTTGGTGTCCTTGGAGCCGGCCTTCTCCACCGCCGCCTTGAGGGCCCAGATCGAGGAGTAGCCGGTCTCCGAGACGTAGGCCGGGTAGTGGCTCCAGCGCTTGTGGAAGCGGGCCACGAACTCGTTGTTCTGCCTGGTGTCGGGGTAGCGGAAGAAGTAGCGGCCCGAGATCCAGATCCCGTCGGGCATGTCCATGCCGCACCCTTCGAGGACGTCCATCGCCGCTCCCACCGGGAACATCACGTACTTGATCTTGTCGAAGAGCCCCGCCTCCTTCGCCTGCTTCACGAAGGTGATCAGCTCGCCGGCCCACTCGGTGGAGTAGAGCCCCTCCGGCCGGGCGTCGAGGATGGTGTTGATGTGGGAGCGGAAGTCGGTGGTGCCGAACGGCGCGAAGGACTCGGTCTTGAAGGTGACGCCGGGCTTCAGCTTGGAGAGGGTCTCCTGGAACATCTTCCAGCAGGTGAAGCCGTACTCGTACTTCGGGCTCACGGTCGCCCAGCTCGTGATGGGGAAGTCCTTGGCGACGAAGGCCGCGGCGTTGCCGTCGTGGTAGGTGGCGTTGCAGATGCGGAAGATCTGCCTGACCCCCTTCTTGAAGACCCATTCCTCGGTGAGCTTCTCGGTGGCGGCGTGGGTGATGACGATCACCTTGTCGAGCTGCTGCATGATGGGCGCCAGCGCCAGGGCCTGGCCCGAGGAGTCGACGCCGCCGAGGAAGTCGGCGCCCCAGCTGTCCACGAAGTAGCGCGCGTTCTTGATGCACTCCTCGGGCTTCAGGGTGGAGTCGCGGATGTCGACCTCGACCTTCTGGCCGGCGATCCCGCCGGCGGCGTTCACCTCGTCGACGGCCAGGAGCACGCCCATCTTGTGGAACTCGCCGTACCCGGCGAGCGTCCCCGAGAGGATCGCCTGGTAGCCGATCTTGATGGGCCCCTTCACGCCGGCCGGCGCGGCGAAGACGCCGCGGGGCGAGAGCGCCGCCGCGGCCCCCAGGACCGATCCCGCGCTGGCCAGCTTCAGGAACTCGCGGCGGTGAAGGCCCTTCGGGCGCATGTGTTCCTCCTCGCGGCTCGGGTGGCGGCAGCGGCATTCTGGGCGGGCTCCGCCGAGCGTGGCAACCCCCGCTGGCGGCGGGCGCCCATCTGGCACCGCCGGGGCACCCCGCCCGGGGGAGTCAGCGAGACCGCCAGGCCCGGAGCCGCCGGTAGAGCGTGGCCTCCCCGATGCCCAGCTGCCGCGCCGCTCGGGCGCGGTTCCCGCCCTGCGCCCGGAGCGTCGCCAGCACGTACTCGCGCTCGACGCGCGCCAGGCTGGGCGCGCCCGGCGCGGCCGGATCGGGCGGCGCAGCGCGCACCTCCTCGGGCAGGTCCCCGAAGTCGACGCGCCCGCCCTCGGCGAGCAGCGCCGCCCGCTCCATCGCGTTCCAGAGCTCGCGGACGTTGCCGGACCAGCGGTGGCGCAGGAGCTGATCGGCGGCGCGGGCCGAGAGGCGCGGCGCCGACCGTCCCGACCGCGCCGAGACCGCCTCCAGCGCCAGGCGCGCGATGGCCAGGATGTCCTCCGGCCGCTCGCGCAGCGGAGGAACGGCGATCTCCACCACCTTGAGCCGGTAGTAGAGGTCGCGCCGGAAGCGGCCCGCGGCGACTTCGCGGGCCAGGTCGCGGTTGGTCGCGGCGACCACCCGGACGTCGGCGGGGCGGTTCCGGACGTCGCCGACGCGGCGCACCTCCTTGGTCTCGAGCGCCCGCAGGAGCTTGGGCTGGGACGCCGGGGGGAGCTCGCCGACCTCGTCGAGGAAGAGCGTGCCGCCGCCGGCCGCCTCGAAGAGCCCCTCGCGGTCGGAATTCGCGCCGGTGAAGGCGCCGCGGACGTGGCCGAACAGCTCCGACTCCAGCAGGGCCTCGGGGA
>DATBLK010000136.1:0-4435 GCA_036555405.1 Anaeromyxobacteraceae bacterium | reverse complement strand
AACGACTTCACCGCCGCCGGCAAGATCCTGGGGCGCCTGGCCGGGGGCCGGCCCCTCACCCCCGAGGTGGTGAAGGAGTGGTTCTACTACTTCTACCAGTGCACCGAGTGCCGGCGCTGCTCGGTCTACTGCCCCTTCGGCATCGACACCGCCGAGATCACCATGATGGGGCGCGAGCTCCTGCACCTCCTGGGGCTGGGGGTGAACTGGATCATGGAGCCGGTGGCCAACTGCCACCGCACCGGCAACCACCTCGGCATCCAGCCTCACGGCCTCAAGGACACCCTCGAGTTCTTCGCCGAGGACATCGAGGAGGTCACGGGCGTCAAGGTGGAGGTGCCCATGAACAAGAAGGGGGCCGAGGTCCTCTTCGTCACCCCCTCCGGCGACTTCCTGGCCGACCCCGGCACCTACACCTGCATGGGGTACATGGCGCTCTTCCACGAGATCGGGCTCGACTACACCTTCAGCACCTACGCCTCCGAGGGCGGGAACTTCGGGCTCTTCACCTCCGCCGAGATGATGAAGCGGCTCAACGCCAAGATCTACGCGGAGGCGAAGCGCCTGGGGGTGAAGTGGATCCTGGGCGGCGAGTGCGGCCACATGTGGCGGGTGCTGCACCAGTACATGGACACGATGAACGGGCCCGCCGACCACCTCGAGGTGCCGGTCTCGCCCGTCACCGGCACGCGCTTCGAGCACGCCCGCTCGACCAAGGCGATCCACATCATGGAGTTCACGGCCGACCTCATCCGGAACGGGAAGCTGAAGCTCGACCCGAGCCGGAACGACGGCCGGCGCGTGACCTTCCACGACTCCTGCAACCCGGCCCGGGCGGTGGGCATGCTCGAGGAGCCGCGCTACGTGCTGAAGAGCGTCTGCCGGAACTTCTTCGAGATGCCGCCCAACACCATCCGCGAGCGGACCTTCTGCTGCGGCGGCGGCGCCGGCCTGGGCACCGACGAGAACATGGAGATGCGGCTCCGCGGCGGGCTTCCCCGCGGCAACGCCGTTCGCCACGTCCACGAGAAGAACGGCGTCAACCAGCTGGCGGCGATGTGCGCCATCGACCGCGCCACCCTCTCGACGGTGTGCGAGTTCTGGGCCCCGGAGGTCCGGGTCACCGGCATCAGCGAGCTCGTCGCCAACGCCCTGGTGATGAAGGGCGAGAAGGAGCGAGAGCTGAACTTCCGCAAGGAGCCGATGCGCGCCGGCGCCGAGGAAGCTCGCCATGCATGACGCCGGCAAGGTCCTGCTGGGGCTGGGCGCCTTCGCCGGGCTGGTGACCGGTCCCGCCTGGTACGCGTTCGCTCGGGGGAAGGGCGATCCGCCCGAGCTCCAGCGGCCCGCCGGCGGCGGGACGTGCATCGAGCCCACCGGCTGGATCCGGGCCCGGCACATGGAGCTGCTCGACGGCTGGCGCGACGCGGCGGTGCGCAGGGACGAGCACGTGTACCTGGCCAGCGACGGCAGGCGGCACGCCATCAGCCTCACCGGCACCTGCCTCGGGTGCCACGTCGAGCCGGCCAAGTTCTGCGACCGCTGCCACGCTTACGCCGCGGTCGAGGTCTTCTGCTGGGACTGCCACCAGCAAAGGAAGAGGAGCCGACCATGAGACGGCGCAGGTTCCTCGAGATCGCCGGCCTGGGCCTGGCCGGGGTCTGCGGCGTCCCCGTCGCCCGGGCGCTGGCCGGCGCCGCCGGCACCGAGCCCGCTCCCGCGGCGCTGCGAGGCAAGCGCTGGGCGATGGTCGTCGACCAGCGAAAGTGCCTCACCAGGCCGGGCTGCCAGGCCTGCATCCAGGCCTGCCACCGCGCCCACAACGTGCCGGCGGTGAAGGACCCCCGGCACGAGGTGAAGTGGGTCTGGAAGGAGCAGCTCGCCCGCGTGTTCCCGGATCGGGTGACGCCCTACACGCCCGCGGCGGTGAAGGAGCGCCCGACGATGGTGCTCTGCAACCACTGCGACAACCCGCCCTGCGTTCGGGTCTGCCCCACGCAGGCGACCTGGAGGCGGCCCGACGGGTTGGTGATGATGGACGAGCACCGCTGCATCGGCTGCCGCTACTGCATCGCCGGCTGCCCGTACGGAGCGCGGAGCTTCAACTTCGAGGACCCGCGCCCGAGCATCGCCGGCGAGCCCACCGACTACCCGACCCGCACCAGGGGCGTGGTGGAGAAGTGCACCTTCTGCTCGGAGCGGCTCGCGGTCGGCCAGCGGCCGCTGTGCGTCGAGGCCTGCGAGGGCGTCGGCTGCGGCGCCCTGGTGTTCGGCGACGCGGGCGACCCGGGCTCGGCGGTGGCGGCGCTGCTCCGCGGCGGCGAGGTGACCCGGCGCAAGCCGGGCCTGGGGACCTCGCCGCACGTCTTCTACCTCCTGTGAGGTGAGCATGCTCGAGAAGGCACTCTCCGGCAGCCGCGGGTACTGGACGCTGGTCGCCGCCCTCCTGGCGCTCGCCGCCGCCGGGCTGGTCGCCTACCTGCAGCAGTTCGCGGTGGGCCTCGGCGTCACCGGGCTGTCGCGGGACGTCCCCTGGGGCCTCTACATCTCCCAGTTCACCTTCCTCGTCGGCGTCGCCGCCTCGGCGGTGATGGTGGTGCTCCCCTACTACGTGCACCACTACAAGGCCTTCGGCCGCCTCGCCATCCTGGGCGAGTTCCTCGCCATCCCGGCCGTGCTCATGTGCCTGCTGTTCATCTTCGTCGACATGGGCCAGCCGCGGCGGGTGGTGAACATCGTCCTCCACCCCTCGCCGCGCTCGGTGATGTTCTGGGACATGATCGCCCTGAACGGCTACCTGCTCCTCAACATCGCCATCTCGCGGGCGACCTTCCGCGCGGAGGGCGCGGGCGCGCCGCCTCCGCGGTGGGTGAAGCCGGTCGTCTACCTCTCCATCCCCTGGGCGGTCAGCATCCACACGGTGACGGCCTTTCTCTACTCGGGCCTGGCGGCCCGGCCCTTCTGGCTCACCGCCATCCTGGCGCCGCGCTTCCTGGCCTCGGCCTTCGCCTCGGGCCCGGCCCTGCTCATCCTCCTCGCCCTGGCGGTGCGCCGCTTCAGCAAGTTCGACCCCGGCGACGAGGCCATCGCCAAGCTCGGCGAGATCGTCGCCTACGCGATGGCGGTGAACGTGTTCTTCGTGGGCCTGGAGCTGTTCACCGCCCTCTACAGCGACATCCCCGAGCACGTCGAGCACTTCACCTACCTCTACGCCGGCCTGCACGGGCACGGCGTCCTGGCGCCGTGGATGTGGGTCTCGCTGGGGCTGGCCGGCCTGTCGCTGGTCCTGCTCCTCGTCCCGCAGCTCCGCCGCCGGCGGGGGCTCCTGGTCCTGGCGAGCCTGGCCGTCGTCGGCTCGCTCTGGATCGACAAGGGGCTGGGGATGGTGGTCACGGGCTTCGTGCCCTCGCCGCTCGGGCACGTGACCGAGTACTGGCCGACGGGCCGCGAGGCGCTCATCGCCGCCGGCGTCTACGCTCTGGGCGGCCTGGTGCTCACGGCCCTCTACAAGATCGCGATCGGGGTGCGAGAGGAGCTGGAGGCCTGATGCCCGCGCCCGAGGTGGAGGTCCCGTGTACCCGGTGATGCTGAGCCTGCGCGACCGCCCGGTCCTGGTGGTGGGCGGGGGAGAGGTGGCGCTGCGCAAGGTCGAGGGGCTCCTGGCCCAGGGCGCGCGCCCGACGGTGATCGCGCCCCGGGCCGTCCCCGCCATCGAGGCGCTGGCGGCGCGGGGCGCCCTCGTGCTTCACCGGCGGTGCCATGCCCCCGGCGACGAGGCGGGATTCGCGCTGGTCTTCGCCGCCGCCGACGACCGGGAGGTCAACGAGCGGGTCTTCGCCGGGGCGCGCGACGCCGGGATCTGGGTCAACGTCGCCGACGACCCGGAACGCTGTACCTTCCACCTGCCGGCCCGGGTCCAGCGCGGCGCCCTCCAGCTCGCCGTCGCCTCGGACGGCGGGGCGCCGTTCGTGGTGCGCCGGCTCCGGCAGATGCTGGAGCGCCGCTTCGGCCCGGAGTGGAGCGAGTGGATGGATGCGGCGGCCCGCTTCCGCCAGGCCGTGCGCGCGCTGGGTACGTCGCGCGCGGCCATGGAGCGGCGCTACGACGCCTTCTTCACCGCCAGCGTGGACGTGGAGCGCCTCCGGGCCCGGGTCCCCGCTTCTGCCGAGCTCGCCGCCTGGCTCGCGCCGCGCGGCGACGAGGCGCCGGGGACGGCGGACCGGGGGTCGGCGGCCGGCGCCGCCGGCGCGCTCGTGCCCTTCGCCGCCCGCGGCCGGCCGTCCTCCGGACCGCCGCCGGGGCTGGTGTCGCTCGTCGGCGCCGGCCCGGGCGACCCGGGCCTGCTCACCGTCCGGGCCCGCCAGCGCCTGCTGGCGGCCGGGGCGATCGTCTACGACCGGCTGGCGGCGGCGGCCCTCCCCTGCGACCTCGGGGG
>DATBLK010000099.1:0-6728 GCA_036555405.1 Anaeromyxobacteraceae bacterium | reverse complement strand
ACGGACAGCCAAGAGTGGATCGTGTTGCACTTCTGTCCCATCGCGGGTCTCGTCGCATTCGGTGGATCGTCGACGGCTCTGCTCGGTAGAGGGCCTAGGACGCCGCCGGGCCGCACGAAGAGGCTTCTCGGCGCGTCGATGTTGACGGGTGCGACTGGCGTGCTGGCCTACTTTGCGCTGCGGCAGTGGCTGCCTCAGGTGGTGCGTGTGGTGCTACCTTTGACAGTTGGGACGCTCGTAGCCGGGCTCTTGGGCGCGAGCGTGTTGGACCAGGCGCGGTCAAGTCTCGTGCGGTGCTTTCTCGCCGGATTCGCAGTCCTCGTGCTGGTACTCATGGCCGGGCTCTAGACTCTAGTGGGTCGCAGGTCCGCACCAGCCGTGAAGTAAGGGAGGTAGTGGCGGCCGCTGGAGTGGCGTTCCTTGTGTTCGACCTGATCGCGCCGTTGTTCGCCTGGTTCGTGTTCGGACGCAGCGCCTGGCTCCGGGCACACCCAGCGGGACGAATCCTCGCCACCGCGACGGTTTACGTGCTGTACGCAACAGCCGTCGCGCGAGTGATGGGGCCGCACGCGAGCCTGTACGTGCTCGCGATCGTCAATGCGGCGTCGATCGCGTTGTACTCGGTCGCGATCGGCTCAGTGGGTTTGACAGGGGCGTGCTCATCGAAGCGGCTTTGAAGTCCTGGCTTGTTCTCGGAGTACTGCCGGCCGCGGTTGCGCTACGTCCTTGGCGCCGACGCGCACACTCGTAAACCGGTGTCACGGTAAGGGACGGCTTGCGCTCCACCAGCTGCCCCGGGCGCAGGGGTCCGGGGGCACCGAATGTGGTGGCAGCACGAGGCAGGGATGTGTGCCGCCGCACCCAAAATAGCTGCTCACCCGTAGGGGCTACCCCCGCTGGTGCCCGCTGCTTCGCGAGGAGGGCATCGACGAAGCGGAGGACGGCCTTGCGGTCGGCCTCGCTGAGCTTTTCGACGTCGCGGAGCTTGCGCCAGAGGTGGGAGCGTTACGCGGCGCAGCGGGCTCTTTGAGGCGCTCGTAGCCGATCGAGCTCGTCGACGGAGACCTTGAGGGTCTCGGCGAGGCGCGGCAGCAGGTGCGCCGGTCGGACGGCCGCTCTCTCGCGCTCGTGGTTAGGTGGTTAGGTGATGACGCGCCGAGGATCTTGCCCAGCTCGGTCTGGGTGAAGCCGCGGGCTTGCGCAGCCCGCGCGAGGCGCTCGCCGCGGGGCTCGGCGGTGCTGGTGTTAGCGTGCACGCCCGTTGACGGCTCCGCGCCGGTTCTCGCGCAGGCTCGCTGAGGGGCAGGGCGGCGGCGCCCGCCGCGCAGGCTGCAAACTCGACGTCACCTCAGGTGATGGTATCGCGGTCGGCGGAGGCGGGGCGCTGGCACGGCGCCGACCCGCGAAAAGAGGTGACGGGGGCGTGCAGCAACACGCTCCCCGTCGTGCCCCGGCCACATCTCGGTGGGAGGCCAGAGCTCTACTCGAATCGTCCAACTCGGCATCGACGTCAAGTCCTGGGCCGCGCGGCTCCCCTCGGTGGACGAGGCCCGGCCGATGCCCCGGCTGCGGGGCGCCGAGCCGCCCCGCCGGCGGGCGGATCGTGCTTCACGGCCACGGGCTCCGCACTCGGGACCAGTGGGGCCCGCCGGACGCGACGGCGCCGCCCGTTCCGCCATCGCAGCCCGCTCGCAGGCCGGGAACGATAGTCGCCGCCACTTCATAAGTGCAAATCAGGACTTCCTGGCCAGATCATCAGGGAATCTGATAGGCCGGTTCTCCGACGCCGGAGCAGGGCGCCGCGGGCCTCACCGGCGCCCGAAGGGCCAGGCCCCCCGCTGCCGCGCCAGCGCCAGGGCGGCGAGCAGGAGCAGCCCGGCCAGCCAGATGATCCGCCGGCGCCGGCGCGCGCCGCGGTCCTCGTAGGGGTCCTCCAGCGAGCGGCGCGACCCCGGAGGCAGGGCGGCCCGCTCGGTGAGCGCCGTGCCCAGCGGGACGTTCACCTTGACGCGGCCGTTCACCGCCCAGCCGGTGGCGTCCAGCACCGGGCCGAGCGTCCGCTGCCGGAGCTTGAGCCAGGCGACGAGCACGTAGGGGCCGGAGATCACCAGCATCGCGCCGGCGACCGCGGCCAGCTTGGCCCACCAGGGATCGAGGGAGAGGAAGCCGGCGACGAAGCCGCCGAGCAAGGTGCCCAGCGCTCCGACGCCGACGCCAAGGGCGGCCACGATGCCCACCATCTTGCCCACGTCGACCGGGGTCGGGGGCGGCGCGGCCGTCCCGGTGGCCGCGGCGGTGGTGGCGGCGGCGGCGCCGGCGATGCGCTCGTCGGCTGCCTTCTCCTTGGCGGCGGCGAAGCGGGCCACCTGCTCCTCGACGAAGCGCCCGAACTTCCTGTACGGCGCCCAGAAGGCCTGCCGCAGCGAGATGGGGTTGTCGACGATGCGCACCACGGTGGCGTCCCAGTCGCGGCCGCGCCGGTCGAAGAAGACGCCGTTGCGCCCGGGGGCCAGGTAATCGCCGTCGCCCTGGGTGACGCAGGCGACCACCTTCATCGACTCGCCGCCGGGGCGGCGGCACTCGCAGTAGGCGAGGTACATCCGCGACATCGCCGCCAGGGCCGCGTGCGCCGCCGGGTCGTCGACCCGGACGCACAGCTCGCAGCTGCGCCCATCGACGTAGAGCGTGCCCACCTGGAAGATGGCCGGTTCCCCGGAGTCGTAGAAGTCGGCGAAGGAGACGAAGTTGCGCAGCAGCCGGTGGAGGTCGCGCCGGTAGCGGACCAGCCGCTCGACGTCGGCCTCGGCCCGGACCTCCGCCGCGCAGGCCTCGTCGCGGGCCAGGAGCGCCGCGACGGGCTCGCGACCCCCGGCCAGGAGGGCGGCCACCCGCTCCCGTCCCAGCTTCTCCACCTCGACGCCGCGCCTCCTCCGGAGCCAGCCCTGGTGGGCCTCGAAGCGAGCCAGGATCTCGGCCCACTCCCCGGCGCCGAGGCTCGCCTTCTCCGCGCCCAGGAGCGGCGCCACCGCGTCCCGCCGCAGCCGCGCCAGGCGCCCGGCCCAGGCCGGGTTCACCCCGCCCTCGAGCGGCAGCGCCCGGCCCACCTCGACGCGAGCCAGCGGGAAGGTGTCGAGCTCCGGGGCGGCGGAGAGGTCCCGCGCCGCCAGGGCCAGGAGGTCGGCGTCGCTCCGGTTCATCGCCGCAGCCGCGCGCGGGTCCATCGCCGCCAGGGCGCAGCGGGCGAAGAAGTCGTCGACCCGGGGCCGCACCTCCCGGATCGCCTCGAAGGCGGCGGAGGTGGCCTCGCCGAGCGGCATCACGCCCGGCGCCTCGGCCTCCTTCCACCAGGCGGCGTGGGCCTCGAGCGCCTTCCAGAAGGCGTCGAGGAGCGCCCGGTTGAGGCCGTTGCGCCCGCCGCGGTCGGGGACGCCGCCGCAGCACGCCAGCCCGTCGGCGATGATCCGGCGGGTGGCCTCGTCCGCGGCCGCCTCGGGGGGCACGACGCCGTCGCCGTTGAAGGGGGTGCCTTCCCAGATCTTCGAGGCGCGGGCCACGTCGGCGAGCGACACGGCCTCGGCCGTCTCCTGGCCCAGGCTCCTCAGGATCTGGCGGGCCGCGGCGCCGGCGGCGCGCCCCTCGGGCGTGTCGTCGCGGAAGGCGGCGATGGGCACCGCGTCGCGGGGCTGCACCAGCAGCCCCAGGTCGCGGAGCCGGGCGCGGCAGAAGCGGACCGCCTCGAGGATCTCGGGCACGCGGACCCGCCCGTCGCGGTCCCCGTCGAGCAGCTCCAGCGTGCGGGCGTCGATCTCCAGCCCCCGGGTCGGGCAGGCGAGGGCCACCCAGAGCTTGGGGTCGAGCTCTTCGAGATGCGCCAGGTCCTCGCCGGTCTCCAGCGCCACCTGGTCGAGTCCCCCCACGCGGTGGAAGGTCCAGCGGTGGCTACCCTGTCCCCCTGGCATCGGATCCTCCCCGCGACGGTCGAGGCCCCCTCAGCTCCGGTAGTCGGCGTTCTCGGTGACGTACTCGTGCGTGAGGTCGGCGCCCAGGACCTCGGCGGAGTCCGCGCCCAGGCCCAGGTCCACCGCGACCTCGACGCAGCGCTCGTGCGGCGGATAGTCGACCGGGGGCCGGAAGTGGCCGTCCGGCGAGGGCCTGCTCGGGTACAGCTCCGCCGCGCGGAGGTGCGCTGCCAGCCGCTCCTCGCGGGCGCGGTCGAGCCGCATCGCGCCGGCCTCGTAGATCGGCTCGCCGGCCAGGGAGAGCCGCACCCGCTCCGGGTCGAGGGGCAGGCCGCGCTCGCCGCAGACCTTGCCGACGGCGGCCACCAGGCGGCCCACGTTGGGGTCGTTGCCCGCGACCGCGGTCTTCCAGAGCGGGGAGTTCACGACCGCCTTCCCGACCGCGCGGGCCGCGGCCCTGCCGGGCGCCCCCGAGACCCGCACCCGCATGACGTGGCGCACCCCTTCGCCGTTGCGGACGAGGTCCTCGGCGAGGTCGCGGCACACCTGGAGGAGCGCGGCGCGGAAGGCGCCCGGGTCGGCGGGCGTGCGCCGCGAGGAGAGCAGCGCCGCGGTGTCGCTCGTCGAGGTGTCGGAGTCCACCGAGACGAGGTTGAGGCTCGCCTCCACGGCCTCGGCCAGGGCCTCCCGAAGCTCCTCCCGCGGCAGGTCGGCGTCGGTGAGGAGGTAGACGAGCACCGTCGCCAGGTTCGGCTCCACCATCCCGGCGCCCTTGGCGATCCCCACCACCGCGGCGCGGCCGGCGGTGGCGCGGCGCGCCTTGGGGTAGAGGTCGGTGGTCATGATGGCCTCGGCGGCGGGCAGGGCCGTCCGGGCCTGGAGCGCCGCGGCGGCTCGCGGCAGCGCCGCGATCATCTCCTCCACCGGCAGCCGCCAGCCGATGACGCCGGTCGACGAGGGAAGGACCTCCCCGGGCGCGACGCCGAGGAGGCGCGCCGCCTCGGCGCAGACCCGCTCGGCGGCCTCGAGGCCGCCGGGTGCCCGCACGTTGGCGACCTTGGAGTTCGCGACCACCGCCGCCAGGCGGGGAGCGCCCTGCCGCCGCCGCCCGATCACCACCGGCCAGCCGGGGAGGGCGTTCCGGGTGAAGGAGAGCGCGAAGGCGTCGGTGGGCGCGTCGAGGGCGAGGAGGGCGAGGCGCATCGTCCCGGGCCTGGCGGCCTCCGCCGGGACGAAGTCGAAGGCGGTGGCGCCGGCGCGGAAGCCGGGAGGGAGCAGCGCCTGCTCCGCCAGCCAGGCCCGGTGGGCCTCGCGGCTCGCGAAGGACAGCGCCGTGCTCGACATGGCCCCTCGTACCGCGCGTCCCCGGGCCCGTCAACGAGCGCCGGGCCGCACCCCGGCGCGCTCCGCTCGGGCCACGGCGCCGTGCTAGCTTCGAGGGCCCAGGGAGAGAACGCCATGACCCGCATCGCCCGCCACCTCCTGGCCCTCGGGGTCGCCCTCGCCGCGGCGGCCTGCGGCTCCACCGCGAGCTGGCCGGCGCCGGCCGGCCAGACCTCGGCGATGGCCGCCGCCGCCGTCGGGGGGCGGCTCAAGCTCTACGTCCCGATCCAGCCGGCGAGCGGCAACGCGACCATCGCGGTGCTCGACGGCGGCCTCCCCGCCGGCGGCGCGGCTCGCATCGCCACCATCGACCTCGGCACCACCGACTTCGCCAGCCTGGTGGCGGGCGACGAGGGGGGCATCGTCGCCGCGAGCGTGACCTTCCCGCGGATCTGGTTCATCGACCCCGTGGCCGACCGGGTGACGAAGACCCTGACCCTCGACGCCAGCTACGGCCTGTGGGACTTCTCCGACCGCACCGGATACGTCACCGGCGTCATCGTCGACTCCGGGCGCCGGCGTGCCTGGGCCGGCGTCTGGAACGGCTTCGCGGTCCTCGACCTCGACCGCCAGGAAGTCGTGGAGCGCATCGTCACCGCGCCCAGCGAGAGCTTCGGCTACGACCCGGTCCGCGGCCTGCTCCTCGCGCCCTTCTACCTCTGCGACCGCACGCTGGCGATCAATCCCGGCCTCGCCGACCCGCCGCCCTGCGACTCGTTCCTGGCGCCGGACGGGGTCACCGTGGTCACCGACGGCCTCAACGCCATCGACGTCCGGACCGGAGCCGTCTTCACCTTCCAGGATGCGGCGGCGGCGAACCCGGCGCAGCCGCTCGGGCCGGTGCCCGACAGCTGCGCCGTCGACCGGATCTCGGGCGGCGCGCTGGTCGCCGCCGAGGGAGCGAACGCGCACGTGGTGGTCGAGCTGGCCGCGGCCTCCTTCGACCCCGAGGCGGGGACCTTCAGCGCGCCGGCGCGCCAGGTGGCGGTCTCGGCCACCACCGGCGTCGCCCTGGTGCCGGACGGGAGCTACGGCGTCGCCGGGGCCGAGTTCGCGAATGCCATGGGCGTCTACGACCGCGGCCCCGGGACGCTGCTCCCCGGCGCGCTGCCCGACCGGCCGGACGGGCACGCCTGGCTGAACGGCGGCGACCCGCACGTCGTCTTCGCCACCACCTGGAACGGCCGCGCCCTGGGATTCGTCCTCGCCTCGGACCACGACTGGGTGGCCCGCGTCGACCTGGCCGCCTTCCGGGCCCTGCCCCACGCCGGCGCGGCGCTCACGCCCGTCGAGACGGCGCCGGCGGTGACCTTCCTCGACGCGCGCGTTCCCTGAGCGCCGGCGCCGTCACCGGCGCCGCTCGTCCTCGTCGTCGTCCATCATCCG